>JAHIVS010000570.1 GCA_018816605.1 Pseudomonadota bacterium | reverse complement strand
GGAAGACCCCACCCGTTCAAAGGTTCCGTATTCCACCACCCGAAGGATTTTTTCCTGGACCTCCATGGGAATGGTGCCGATTTCATCCAGAAAAAGGGTCCCGTCTGCCGCCTGTTCAAACCGGCCGATCTGCCGGGACCCGGCACCGGTAAAGGCCCCTTTTTCATACCCGAACAATTCAGATCCGATAAGGGTGGGGGTCAGGGCGGCGCAATTTAAGGTTACCATGGGTTTTTGCCAGCGTTTGGATAAAAAATGGACCCGGGCCGCTGCCAGCTCCTTGCCCGTTCCCCGTTCCCCCAGGATCAGGACAGGCCGGTCTATGGGTGCCACCTGGGAAATCTGCTCCTGGAATTCAATGAACGCCTCGGACTGCCCCAGGGCTTCGGACAGGTAAACATGCCCCCCTTCTCTGCTGCCCTGACTTGAAAATGCCATCCTTTCCCCCTTGAGCTTCTTTTGATCTTAAAAAACCATATTATGGCTATATAAGCCATTAATTGGTTAATATTACCACAAGCCCGTCTTGCATGTCAACCAGACTAACCCCCTGAAATGATAGGTATTTTTTTTATTTTTCGACTTGGCACGCTTTTAGCAATCCTAAATTGCCAGGTTACACCAGATAAACAACACCCTTTATTTAGGAGAAATCACATGGGAATTTTTACACGCTTTAGAGATATTGTTTCCTCAAACATTAACGACATGCTGGACCAGGCAGAAAATCCGGAAAAACTCATCAAACTCATGATCAGGGAAATGGAAGATACCCTCATCGAAATCAAATCCTCCTGTGCCAACACCATTGCCAGCCGGAAAAAGGTTGAGCGGCTTCTGGAAGAGACACGGGAGCGGGAATTGTTCTGGGGGAAAAAAGCAGAGCTGGCGGTTACCAAAGGAAGAGATGACCTGGCCCGCCAGGCCCTTCTGGAAAAAAGACGGTTTACCCAGCGGGTGGATGCCGTTGACCAGGAATATACGGAATTGGGCGCCATCGTAGAACAGTACCGGGACGATATCCAGGAGCTTGAAACCAAGCTCGGATCTGCCCGGGAAAAACAGCGCCTGCTGGTCCAGCGCCATATCCGGGCCACACGAAAGAAGAAAGCCCAGCAGGAAATCCGGCGGGTGGACTCTGCCGAGGTCATGCAAAAATTTGATGAGATTGAATCCCAGATCGAACGGATGGAAGCAGAGGCAGACCTGGTGAATTTCGGCCGTAAAAACAGCCTTGAAGAAGAGTTTGAGGGTCTGGCGGCCGACGATGAAATCGAACGGCAGCTCAGCCATTTAAAATCCTCCCAATCCTCAAAAAATGATGGTACAACCGAAAGATAAATTCAATGATTACTTTTGGCCGCACACATCGGGAAGGAGTGACACTATCATGCATGGCATAATGTTCGTAGGGTTTTTTATCGGAGGGGCGATCCTCCTGATTGCAACACTGGGATTGGTTCTCATCGGCATTATCCGGGCTGCCAAAACCGGCGGTATCTCAAAAAAGGAAAAGCAAACCCATGCCGAGGAAACCAGAATGATCCAGGATATTTTCAACGGGCTGTCAAAAATGGAAGAGCGGATAGAAGCACTTGAAACCATCTTGATCGAACGCCAAAAAAAAGACAGATAAAAATAAGGATAACACAAAATGAGATCCCATTATAAACACAAAGCCCGGGCAGGTTTTGACCGATGCCGCCGCCAGTACGGACGCTTCAGGGACCAGGTGGATGTCATCACCTCAAGCCGCGGGGTATATCGCTCCCGGAAGGGCGTCCTGATGGGCGTCTGCCGGGGTGTGGCCGAACACTTTAATTTCAGTGTGGCCTGGCTGAGGGTAATTGTCGTTTGCCTCTTTCTGTTCACCGGGTTCTGGCCCGTGGGAGTGATGTACATCGTTGCCGGCCTGGTCCTGAAAATGGAGCCGGTCATTCCCCTTAAAAATGACGAAGACCAGGAATTTTATCAATCCTATACAAACTCCAGAGAATCTGCCATCCAGCGGGTCAAACGCAAATTTGACAACATTGACCGCAGAATACAGAGAATGGAACACACGGTGACCTCCCGGGAATTTGAGCTGTAATGGAACCCATTGCCCCCATCCTCCCATAAAAGAGCCGGCGTGCGCACAAAAAAACACCCCAATTGATCCAGAATCCGTTGGGGTGTTTTTTGTGTATTTTCGGTTCAAATCGCTCAAGGGCAGGGCTTTTTATTTCCGGAACCTTGAAATATGAGCGCATTTGATTTATTGTCCAATAACATTGTTTACTTGTTGGAATGGATATTAAATACAGGAGAAACCCATGGCAATCATTGAGTGGAATAAAGAAAACGGGGTGGCAATTGTAAAAATGTGCAACGGCCCCAACAAAATGAACCAAGCCTTTGCGGAACGTATGAACCAGTGCCTGGATGAAATTCTCGGGGATACCGATATCCGGGCAATGGTCCTGACCTCGACAGATGAAAAAAATTTTTCCCAGGGCATTGATGTGGAATGGATCGGGGGGAAGCTCCAGTCGTCTGAAAACCAGGAGGTTATTTCGTTCATGTATGGCATGAACACGATTTTCAAACGGCTGCTGCTTTTTCCCGTTCCGGTGATTGCGGCCATTAACGGCCACGCTTTCGGCAATGGTGCCATCCTGTCCTGTGCCTGCGATTTTCGGTTCATGAGAAAAGACAAAGGCTTTTTCTGCTTTCCCGAAGTGGATGTGTCCATCCCGTTTTTACCCGGAATGATCGGATTTGTGCGCAAGGCCATTCCCGAATACCAGTTCAACCAGATGCTGTTGTCCGGCCGTCGGGTGACAGCCGTGGAACTTGAGACCGCCAATGTCATTGTCAAGGCCTGCGACGACCAGGAACAATTAATGTCAGAGGCAATTGGTTTTGCAGGCAGTTTTGCCAAGAAAAGAGGGATTTTCAAGGAATTGAAAAAACGAATGTATAAGGAGCTTGTCCGTATTATTGATGAGGAAGACCCTGAATATATCGATGTGTTGAATCTGTTTGTGGCTGAATGATCCCCCGGATCTGAGCCAACCCGATCAAATGCCCCAAACGGTCAACCACAGACTTGTCCATGCATCTGATTGACCGTTTGGAGGTTTTTTATTTAGGGCGTCATTTCATAGGCATCCACCAGGGAATATACATGCTCTTTCAAAACCCTTTCGAACTTTGCATCGTCGACTGCCGGCCGTTTGATCATTTTCAGACAGGCGGCCTGCTGGGGCTCTGTGGACAAGCCCTTTTCATAAAGTTCAAGGCCGAATTTTGAAAAATCCCTGACCATAAAATCAAAAATCAGATCCAATAGATCGTCGTCGATCTTTTCAATTGCAGCGCTCTCGATAATCAGCTGTCCATATGCCACCAGGGTAAATATTTCCCCCACACACAGCAGATAATCAAAATCGTTCATCATCTGGTCTTTCAATTCCATGCCCGAAACCATCAGATATGCTTCATAGGCTTTGATCTGCTCCTGGAAAATCAGGATATTGGGCAAGCTTTTTGAGGCATAGGCGTTACGGAAATCATGGAATTGTATTTTTGCATACCCCCTCGTGGGTCCCTGGTTGAAAAGATAGTCGTCGTTTTGCGCCCCGTTCATTTTGGGGATCTCGGGAAATTTTCCGGGATTGAACATGAAACTTGGGATCAGCTTGACAATGAGGGCCATATTCACATGCCGGGTTCCTTCGAGCTTGGGATATCCCCGCAGGTCAACCACCGCCTGGCTAAAAAAATTGTCTTTTTCAAATCCCTTTGCTGCAATGATATCCCAGAGCATTTCATGGACCGCTTCTCCCTGGATGGCCACTTTCATCTTCATGATCGGATTGTACAGCAGGTAACGCTTATCCTCCTTTGAGGCACACCGCATGTAATCGGTTGCCCTCAGGCCGAATAATTTCATGGCGGCAAGGCGGCAATAGGAATCCAGAAAAAGGCGTTTGACGTGGGCGAACTCGGTCACATTCTTGCCGTAAAGATTGCGATGGGCTGCATGGTTCAGGGATTCGTAAAAGGAATGGGTGACGATGCCGATGGCACCGGAACCGATATTGAATTTACAGATATTGATGGTGTTGAGCATGTCATCCCATGCCTTGGGGCCCCGGGAAAGGATCAGGTCATCGGTAATGGGATAATCATGAAGGACAAACTCAGCCACGTAGTTCTGGGCATCAATCACATTCTTAACGCACTCATATTTCTCGTGTTTTGAGTCAACCACAAAAAAAACATACTCCTCCGTGTCTGCAATCTTTCCGAAAACAGTGATGATCCCGGCTTCATTTCCGTTGCCGATGTAATACTTGGTTCCCCGGGCCACATAGGTTCCGTCATCGCAGGGAAAAAGCTTCATGGAAGAGGAGTAGATATCCGCCCCGTGGTCTTTTTCCGAAAGCCCGAATCCGCAAAGGGGATTTTCCTTTAAGGTTTCCACGGCTTTGTGCTTAAATGCTTCGTTGTCCCCCAGAAATACCGGGTCCAGGCCCAGGGTGGACACATGGTACATATACCAATAGGCTGAACCGTAAAAGCCACAGATTTCTGAGAATTCAAACATCCTGTAGGTGCTGTAATACTGACCTTTGGCCCCATACCCCTTTGGCAGAAAAAGGGTTTCAAAAATTTTTTCCTCTTTGACGAACTGGGCAAAGTCATAGGTGAATTCACGGGCATGATAATCTTCATTCAGTTTTTTAAGCCCTTTGTTTTCAAACCATTCAATGGTTTTCAACATAATCTCTTTGGATCTTTCATCAGGATAGTTTCTGTCCTGGTATTTTTTCGGATTAAACAGCAACATTGTGCCCCCCTTTTTAAGTCAGTATACAAACTATTAATTTCGATGACAATGCCCGGATGTCCATCTGTTTTCCGGGTTATTCTGCCAAAAACAGACTTCGCAGCAACCGCTTGAAAATTATCTTCTCTTCCATGGTAAAATCTGCCAATAAGGAATCATTGCCTTTTATCCTCACCGCAATCAATTCTTCTTTGAGCGCATTGGCCCTGTCGGACGGATAGAGCCTGAAAATGCGCTTGTCCGCCTCATCCGGCCGTTTTTCTATCCATCCCCCCTCGTCCAGGCGATCGATAATACCGGACAATGTCGCCTTATCCAGAATCAGCATCTTGCCCAATTCAGCAGCCGTGGCCCCTTCCTGATACCAGATACCTTCAAGAATAAGGTGCTGCATATTGGTCAGCCCATAGGGGGCCAACTTTTTTTTTAACAGGCCATGGGCCTTTTGATGGGCTTTGGCCAGAAAGAAAAATGTACAATCGGGAATATTGCCCGGCAAATTTTCCATATCAAACTCCTTTGTATACGAACAAATAATCCACCCTCCCCAATTTGTCAATCTTAATTTATACGGGATCATTTCAACCCGAGGCAAGGGTGTCGACAGATAGAACTTTTACGGGCTGCGGGCCAATCCTTTTGCCGGGCCGCGCCTAAAGAAAGCCCAGCAAAACCAGGCCCTCCTTGAACAAAAGGAGGGCCAAACCGCAGAGCATTGCCCCCAGGCATTTGAGGGTAACTACATAAATTTTCCCCTTTAAAAAGGCTTTGGATCGGCCCACGATAACTGCCAGACAAACCTTTGAGCCCACCAAAAGCAGATAAAAGCTTGTCATAAAAAAGAGGGCTGCCCAGAAATTTACTTCCATGGCCCGGGTCATGGCCGGACCGCCCACGCTGATCCAGAAAAGATAGGGATGGGGACTTAGGATATTGACCCAGATGCCCTTTGCCAGGGACCGGGATGCCGTATTCTCCAGATCCAGCACCACGCCTGTGCTGGCAATTCCCTGGATCCCCATATAAAAAATCATGCCCCCGCCCACAAGGGAAATTGCCCCCAGAACAGGTTGGAAATCCGACAATTTCGACAAAACAAACAGGGTCAACAGCACAATGGGCAGGTCACTGAAAATTGGGGCAAGGGCCACCCGGATACCGGATCGGACGTCCCGGGCAAGGGTTTCCGACACCACAAGGGTCAAAAGGGGCCCCGGGGCCATGCCGGCGGACAGCCCCAGCAAACTGCCCATGACAAGAAAATGAATCATAGCCCTCCCTGTTGTAGTACCTGGTATTTTTTATGGCTTTTGCACCAACAGGGTTGATTCCTGCCCCAGACCACCGGGGGAAGCATCTGGCCGTCGCAAGAATACCAGCGGCCGTCTTTTTTCACAAACCGGGAAAGATCATTGACAATTTCCCAAATCTTCCAAAACATGACGGTAATGATCAAACAGTTCATCCCGTCCTCCCGCAGGACATTACAATAGTTCCATAATTTTTGTACAATATCTGCCGGACTCATTTATTCTCCCTTTTTTTCATTTCTGAACTCCCAAGCCAGTCCATTACCTGTAAAACCTCTGTCCAGAACAGTTCAAAAGCAGGAAGAGACGTCATTTGATGGGCAAGCATGTCGCCCATTCCGCTTCCAGCTCTTCGCGTTCCGGACGATTTCTCAGGGTCTCCATGGTGGGAACAGGTATGTTTTTAAACGCGCATTTTTTCTCAAGCGCACTTAAAATAATGTCTTTTGGGGCTCTCAATTTCTCATGGCGATACAAAAGGACCACATCATACACGTCCCTTGGGCTTTCCCGCTCTGCCAGGGCTCTTATTTTTTCTGCAAAAACTTCCTCAAAACAATAACAATTGATCTGTATGCCGTCATCCGGGCAGTCTGAATAGGGGTGGTGGACATCCCTTACCACAGGATTTTCCACCAGGATTTCATCAATCGTTAAATCCAGCTTCAGGCGGGGAAGATCCCCTCTCGGCTGCAAGGGCCCGCGGTATCCGATACGCCCCTGGACAGACAGGCCGCCGCGGTGATTCTCATACACATCGAACCGGATAAGGTCTTTTATGATTTCAACACCGGTTGCATCATAGACCCATTGGGAAATATCGTTAAAACAATTGACCAGAAACGCCTGATCCAGATGTTCGGGTTTAATCAAAGTAAAATCAAGATTTTCAGAAAACCGAAGGGTGTCATAATAGCATTTCTTAAGACAGGTTCCCCCCTTAAAAATCCAGTCTGGGCCTATCCTTCCATGGTTGAATATGCCGGCAAGCACCCAGCCAAGCACATAGTCTTTTTCAATCACATTTGCCCTGAGTCCAAATTTTTTTGAGAACGCCATTATTTCAGTCTTATCAATCAAAAAATTGCTTCTCCTTCCAGTTTTCCGGAACCCACAGCCGCCATCGGGTGACAAGCCTGCTGTTGTTCAATTTCGGATCAAGCCTGGCATTTCCTGCGGTCATTCTTATACGGCACTCTTCAATTGCCCGGGTTTCATCAGGGGCCATCTTCTCAAGCAAAAACCCGAGGCGTTTAAAAACAGACCCGTTTCCCAACTTCTCACCATAGCCTATCAAACATTCCAGGTTCTTGTTTTCAGATCGCAGAAAAGTTGCCAACATATCGCTTACAGACCGGATGCCGCCGCCAAACAAAGGTTCCACCAGCAAATCAAGGAGGGTGCGTGCAGGATCGGATACCCATATTTTTACCTGGCCTCTCCAAACAGGCTTCAATCCAAACAGGGCTTTTTCAGGAATGGTGCGCAGTAAAAACTTTGTGCCTTTAATGTCAGGCCTGCGGTCCCTTGGCTTTTGAACGGTCATGACCACAATGGTGCTGAAAATCTGCTCTGTCAGGTCAAAATATTCCGCCGCGCTCCAGCCGCCGATATAACAGGGTGAAAAGAGACGGTCGGCAATCAGCCAGGGATCTTCAAGGGGCACATCCGTGGTCGAAGATTCCAGGGGCACGGCCACATAAAGGCCCCGGCGGACCCGGGACATCCACCCATTTTTTGACCACCGGGAAAGCATCTTGGCGGCATCTGAAGCGGAAACATTCAAGATCCCTGCCGCATCCGGGACAGATATGGTGCCTTTTGTATTGCGGATGATGGCCGCCATTCTTTCCCGGTCTGCTTTTCCGATGCCTGTCAGTATGTCCATGGTATACCCAAAACGATTTTATTCACTTATTGTATGAATAATTACGCATATCATATACTGTTTTTGGCTGTCAAGCTATATCTCATGCGCTATAGTTCAACCATTAAGTGAATTTAAGCGCATAAACTATACTCAGGCGAATTGTTTCTGTGAATTTTCCAGGGATTCATCCCCATTGATCTGGGGAACCAACCCGTCTGCCGGCAACGGTTTTGCCCGAACCGGTTGCCATCTGGATAAGCGCACGGGGCCGAAACCATGCCGGAAGATCCGTCAAAACGTATCCCCTGGAAATATTGAATTGTTTCAAATCATTCAATAGGCCGAGGACGGCCACACAGCTTCCCGCCGAAAAGCCTGCCCCTGATAAAATCACATCAGGAGCTGGACCTCATCCGGGTATTGAATGGCAACCGGCCCCATGCCATGTCTCCAATTGTGCTAGACATTTGCATTTGTACAAAAAAACCATTGTCACCCGGGAAAAGCTATATTAGGGTGAGTCCCAGGTTGTATTCAAACAAAAGGAACCGCCATGCTGACGCTTACCCAAGACCATATCAAAAATAAGATTGCCGACACCCAGCTCATTTATTACCGGGGGTTGAACACCTATGAGCACGGGTCCTATTTTCTGGCCCAGAAAGATCTGGTCCAGAAATCATTTGTCTATGAATTTGACGGCACCCTTGGAAACTACACCACCTGCATCCGCATCAAGGCCGATGAGGTGGAGACCTCCTGCAATTGCCCCTACCCCCGCCAGGGATGCCGGCACGTGATTGCGGCCTGCCTCAATGCCACCGACCTTCTGGCCAGAAAAGAGATTCAAAAAGAATTGTTCCAGGACCCGGCAGGACCCTACATGACCCGGGCTGAAATCAAGTCCCAGGCCCTGGCAGACCGGAAAAAAAGAGCCGCATCCGAACCATTTACCCCTGTCCGGGGCGACATGTTCAAAGGAGACCACCAGGTGATCAACCAGGAGAAGCGCCGCTATACCGTCACCCTCCATGATCCGGGAAAGGCGGCCGGCCACTGCTCCTGCCCGGATTATCTGACCAACGGCCTGGGTTCCTGCAAACATATCCAGTTCATGGCTGATTTTTTAAAAAAAGCGCCGGACTTTAAGCAACAGGCTTCCGGGGAAATTTTTCCCTTTACAGACATTTACTGGGATTGTGTGTCCGAAGAACCCCGCTTGTTTTCCCAGCGCCTTGACACGGAAGGCGCGGATTTAAAACCGGTTTTAAACAAATATTTTGATCAAAAAGGAAAGTTCATTGCAAAGGACCTTTCCTCCATCATGGGGATGATGGCCAAACTCCATGGAGACAAGCGGGTAAAAATCAGAGAAAACCTGCTCAAACGGGTGGACCACCGCCTCCAGATCCTTCAGCAGGAAACCCTTTTGGACCGGCCCCTTCCCAGGATCGGCCTGAACACCCGGCTATATCCCTACCAGAAAGAAGGCGTGAAGTTCGGCGTGCTCAAACCCGGTGTGCTCATCGGAGATGAAATGGGCCTGGGAAAAACCATCCAGGCCATTTCCCTGGGAATCCTGAAAAAAGAAATCTTCGGGTTTTCACGGATACTGGTGATCACCCTGGCCTCCCTAAAAGAGCAATGGAAGCGGGAAATTGAACGCTTTTCCCTGGAAAAGGCCTGCATCATCGAAGGGGGCCCCCTCCAGCGCAAGACCCTATACCAGGAAGACCCCCATTTGTTCAAAATCACCAACTACGAGGCGGTGCTGCGGGATGTGACCATCCTGTCCGAATTCAACCCGGATATCATCATCCTGGACGAAGCCCAGCGCATCAAAAATTTTTCCACCAAAACAGCCGATGCGGTCAAGCGGCTTCCCAAAAAGCACGCCATTGTTCTTACGGGAACCCCCCTGGAAAACAAATTGGAGGATGTCTATTCCATTGTCCAGTTTCTGGATCCTTACATGCTGACCCCCTTGTGGAAATTTGCCGCAGACCATTTCATGCTCCCCAGGGACAAAAAAAACAGCATTGCCGGGTATAAAAACCTGGACCTGCTCAAGAAAAAACTGGGCCCTATCCTGATCCGGCGCAAAAAGGAAGAGGTGCTCAAGGACCTGCCGAAAGAAGTGGTGAACAATTATTATATCGAGCTTTCCCGGGAGCAAAAAGAGTGGCACGCAGGATTCGGCAGATCCCTGATTCCCCTGCTCAATAAAAAATTTTTAACCCCCATGGACATGAGAAGAATCCAGACCCTGCTGCTGCGCATGAGAATGGTCTGCGATTCCACCTATCTCATTGACCGGGACACCCACATCTCTCCCAAGCTTTCGGAGCTTGCAAGCATCATTGATGAGATTGTCATCCAGAACCGCCGCAAAATGGTCATCTTCAGCGAATGGACCACCATGACCTTTTTAATTGCCAAACACCTGTCCGACATGAACATCCCCTTTGTGGAATTGTCCGGCAAGGTGGCCGTCAAAAAACGCCAGGCCCTGATTGATGAATTCACCCACAACGGGGAATGCCGTGTCTTTTTGTCCACCGATGCCGGCGGCACGGGCTTAAATCTCCAGGCGGCCGACTGCGTGGTCAACTTTGAACTGCCCTGGAACCCGGCCAAGATGAACCAGCGCATCGGAAGGGTCAGCCGCATCGGCCAGGAAAGCCAGTGCATCAATGTGATCAACCTCATTGCAAAGGCCAGCATAGAAGAGCGGATTCTGGCAGGCATCCAGCTGAAAACCGATCTGTTCAAGGGCGTGTTTGATGAAGGGCCTGAAATGGTTGAATTTTCCAGGGAGAAAAAAAACGAACTGCTCAACCGCCTCCGGGAGATAATGGGCGAAGACCTTGGATCCATTCCCCCCGAAAGGGCCGAACCCGAAGATATCCCGGAAGAGACCCCTTTTTTTCTGAACCCCGAAGTTCTGGGCAGGAGCGAAACCAAAGAAACGCCCTCCCCCTTGCCAGCTGAAGATATCCCGGCCACCCCGATTCCGGCCGGCCAGTCCCCGGAAAAAATGGAAACCGTCCTGAACTCGGGCATGGAATTTCTGGCCGGCCTCATGGAAATGGCCACGGGTCAACGCATGGAAACAGGCGCCGGGCAGAAAAAAATGATTGAGATTGATCGACGAACCGGCGAAGTCACTCTGAAATTCAAACTGCCGGGTTTTTAATTGACTTTTCATACAAACCGGCATAAAAAATCCATCTTAACCGAGGCATTTTTTGCCTTTAACCCGGAGAGATAGCCATGGAAACCGCGCCTAATTTTGTTCTTCTTTCAGCCGGCAAACGCATTGTGGTCAAGGTCGGCAGCGGGGTGCTGACCAAAGACAACCGATTAAACATAGAGATCATCAACGCCATCACCGGCCAGATTTGCGCCCTGTATGACAAAGGCATTCAGGTCATCCTCGTCTCCTCGGGTGCCATGGCAGCAGGGGTTACCAAACTGGGACTGCCGAATCGTCCGTCTGAAACCCCCAAACGCCAGGCAGTCGCAGCCATCGGCCAGGCGGACCTGATCAAAGAATGGGAGCGCGCCCTGGAGCACTGCGGCCGGAAAGTGGCCCAGATCCTTTTAACCCGGGGGGATCTGTGCGACCGGGTGCGGTATCTCAATGCCAGAAATACCATCAACACCCTTCTGGAATGGAACGTCCTGCCCATCATCAATGAAAATGACACCGTGGCGGTCAAGTCCCTGCAGTTCGGAGACAATGACAACCTGGGCGCCATGATCACCCTGCTTCTGGGGGCGGATCTCATGATCAACCTCACGGATATCGGCGGGCTTTATGACAAGGACCCCAGGATCCATAAAGATGCCCAATTGCTCCGGGAAGTTGCGACCATGGGGAAAAATATCGAGGCCATGGCCGGAAAGATTGCCGGCCCCCTGGGCACCGGGGGCATGGGCTCCAAAATCACGGCGGCCAGAAAATTGACATCTGCCGGTATCCCCATGATCATCGCCTCGGGACTGACCCCCAATATTTTGATGAACATTTTCAATAACGACTATGTGGGCACCTATTTTGTACCCAAAGCTGCCAAGCTTAATTCCAGGAAAAACTGGATCGGCCTGACCCTCAAGGCCAAGGGAAAAATCACCATTGATGCCGGTGCCCAGAAAGCGGTTTTAAGCCAGGGAAAAAGCATTCTTCCTTCCGGCATTACCCGGGTGGAAGACTATTTTAATGTGGGGGATCCCGTGGAATTTTTAAATGAGGACAAAAAGCTTTTGGGCATGGGCCTTGTCAACTACAATGCCTCGGATATTCTCAAGATCATGGGCTGCAAAACCAGCCAGATCAAGGAACGCTTAGGGTTCAGATCCTATGATGAGGTCATCCACCGGGACAACCTGGTCATCACGGCCGACCGGGACTAGCCATCACACAAAAGGAGACACCCATGTCTTTAAAAACGACTGCATCATTGGAAACGTGTATCGTCCGGATCGCACAGGATGCCCGGAAAGCCGCCAGAACCATGGCCGCCCTGTCCAGCAACCAGAAAAACCAGGCCCTTGCCGCCATTGCCGGTCTGATCCGAAAAAAGGCTGCCGCCATCCAGGCGGCCAATGCCAAAGATATTGAACAGGCCAAAGCAAACGGGCTGTCTCCTGCCATGGTCGACCGGCTCACCATAACCGGCAAGGGGATTGACGCCATGGCCGACGGCCTCCTGTTTGTGGCAGGCCTTGCCGATCCCGTGGGATCCTTGTCCGATGCTTCCGTCCGGCCCAACGGCCTGGAGATCGCCCGGATGCGGATACCCTTGGGAGTCATCGGCATTATCTACGAATCCCGTCCCAATGTCACCGTGGATGCGGCAGGACTCTGTCTGAAGGCAGGGAATGCGGTAATTTTGCGGGGCGGGTCCGAGGCCATCCATTCCAACATGGCACTGGCAGGCGTGATCGAAGAGGGCATTAAAGACGCGGGTCTGCCCGCGGCAGCCGTCCAGATAATTCCGGTTCCGGACCGGGCGGCTGTGGATCTTCTCTTAAAACAGGAAGAATACATTGATCTGATCATCCCCAGGGGCGGAGAAGGCCTGATCCGCCATGTTGTGGCCCTTTCCCGGATTCCCGTGCTCAAGCACTACAAAGGGGTCTGCCATGCCTATGTGGATGAAACAGCCGACCTTGGGATGGCCGTAAACATCAGTGTCAATGCCAAAGCCCAGCGGCCCGGGGTCTGCAACGCCCTGGAAACCCTCCTGGTCCATGGGAGCATTGCAAAAAAATTTTTACCCCTGGCCTATGAGGCCATGACCAAAGCAGGTGTCCTCCTGAGGGGCTGTGAAAAAACCCTTGCCGTCCTTCCCCAGATTGCGTCCGCCGCCCCCCAAGACTGGGATGCGGAATACCTGGATCTCATCCTGGCCGTCAAGGTGGTCAAAAATATGGAGGATGCCATGGCCCATATTGCCGCCCACGGCTCCAACCACACCGAAGCCATTATCACCCAAGACTACGATAACTCCCGCAGGTTTGTCCGGGAAGTGGACGCTTCTTTGGTCATTGTCAATGCCTCCACACGCTTCAATGACGGCGGCGAACTGGGACTGGGGGCCGAGATGGGGATCTCCACCTCAAAGCTCCATGCCTACGGCCCCATGGGCATAAAGGAACTGACCACCACCAAGTTTGTGGCCTGGGGCAATGGCCAGATCCGGAGCTGATCCGTTAGAATCAACCCTGTTTACCAGGCCGGAGACAGGCGCAACGCCCGTCTCCGGCCTGGTGCATATTTAAGCTTGTATGTCTCTTTTATCTGTTTTTCAATAAACATCCGCTTTCTATCCAAAGCGCCGTTTTTCATCCATCTTCATTGTCGGGAATACATCACTTTATTGACAAATTTCTTAAAATATTCCAGACGGATCTCCATGATTTCAATGGGGACCTGGACCTGATCCCACCCCAGGCCGGCCATGATATTCTGCCACGAATCAAGCCAGCCTGGCGTTATAATCATCGTACGATTCTGTTCCAGTTCCTTTGTTTTCTCAACCCCGAGAAACGCATGGATGCAATTTTTTTCTTCGGGCAAAAGCACATCGTGTTGTTTGGCAATGGAACACATGTCCGGATGACATCCATTGCCGAATAAAAAACAGATGTCCGATTCAGAGGATTCAATCTCTGATACCCCACGTAAAATCTCAGCTTTCATTTTCACCGGGTCTGCATGCAAAGCGGCATCAATCCAGTGAAAGCGTACATCCTTTTCGATGCAAGCCACAGCCTTTAATTCATTTTCAAATATTTTACAGACGATAATGTCTTTTTCTTTTCCCATTGAACCTCTCCGGGATCTTCCGGTTTGTCCGGCTGAATCCATTGCGGTTTTAACTGCGGCAGCAAACCGGGCGTTTGTCCATGCTGCCGCAATGG
>JAHIVS010000569.1 GCA_018816605.1 Pseudomonadota bacterium | reverse complement strand
TTACAAAAGGCAAGATTTATTGATACGGACCGTTGCAACGGACTCGGCGAATGTATCCGTGTCTGTCCCGTTGAGGTGGCCGATGAATTCAACCACAATTTGACCCGGCGAAAGGCGGTTTACAAACCCGTTCCCCACAGCACGCCCCAGATGCTTCTGGTGGACATGGATGCCTGCACCCGCTGCGGTGAGTGTGTTAAGGTCTGTCCCACCAATGTGATCAACCTGGATGCCCAGGATGAAGTCAGTACCCGCCAGGTCCATGCCGTCATTCTTTCATCTGGGGTAAAGCTCTATAACTTGCGAGAATTTGAAGATGCCAGATCCTGGGCTGTCTCTAAGGATGTGGTCTCTTCCCTTGCCTTTGAGCGGATTATCAGCGGCACCGGCACCTTTGACGGGAGGATCAAACGGCCGTCTGACGGGAAAACAGCCAAACGCCTTGCCTGGGTTCAATGCATGGGCTCAAGGAATCGTCGGCAGAATCGAGACTATTGTTCCTCCATCTGCTGCATGTTTGCCCTGAAAGAAGCGGTGCTTGCCAAGGAAAAAGGGGGAGACGATGTGGAGACCACCATTTTCTACATGGACATGCGAACCTTTGGCAAAGATTTTTATCGGTATTATGAGCACGCCGTTGATATCGGGGTGAAATTTGTCCGCTGCAGGGTCCAGGGCGTGATGCTCAACCCGGATACGAGTCTTTCCATGCGGCACTATGACTCTGGAACCGAAGAATTTGTTGAGGCCGATTATGACATGGTGGTGCTTGCCACCGGCCAGATTCCCTATGAGACCCATAAGGACCTGGCAGATCTGCTCCATATAAAGGTGAATGCCCAGGGGCTTTTGCCCACCGAAACCTATGACAAGGTCAAGCTGACCAAACCAGGCGTGTTTGTCTGCGGATCCCTCATGGGGCTGACCGATTTAAGTGAGGCCATGAGTTCGGGCATTGCGGCTGCCGGCCAGGCCAGCCGCCTTTTAGCGGGCCTTGATGTGACGATCCTTGAAGAAGAAGCCGTTCCCGAGCCAAGGGCTAAGGACAGAGAGGATCCCCTTGTCTCTGTTGTCCTGTGCAAATGCAGTGACAAGGTTGAAAAGAGCAGTGTGGACTTTGGCGCCCTGGAAAAGGGCTTAAAAAAGTTAATGGCCGTGGGGGAAGTCAATATCATTGATATGGTCTGCAGTGATGAGGGAAAAGAGACGGTTCTTGCGCTGCTCAAAAAATCAAAATGCAACCGACTTGTCATCGGAGCGTGTCATCCTTTTATCTATCGCAATGCGTTGAAAAACCTTGCCAAAAAAGCCGGGTTTGCCGCTTCTTTGTTTGAAATCATTGATCTGTCCTCCATTGTTCACAAGGGATTTTTTGAACCCAACAGAAGTGAATCAGGAGCAAAGGATCAAACCCGGGAGGCCTATAACGAGCTATTTGCCATCATAGAGAATCTTAAACTAAAACCGGCACTCCATGTGGAAACGCTTCCCATCAACCCGACCGCCCTTGTGGTGGGAGCGGGAATCGCAGGCATGCACGCCTCTTTTTCCCTTGCCCAGCGGGGGGTACAAGTTCACCTGGTCGAACGGTCGGACAAGCTTGGGGGGTATGCCGGCATCCATGTGCACCATACCATTGACGGTCTGGAACCGGTCTCCATGGCAAAGGATCTTGCCATCAAGATTCTGGAACATAAGAACATCACCCTGCATAAAAATTGTGAGGTGGCTGCCACACAGGGGTCTCTGGGGGCCTTTGAAACAAAGATCAGGGACAATGAAAATCATGAAAATATTTACCTGCAGCACGGTGCCGCCATTATTGCCACAGGGGCACAGGAGGGAAAAACCGCTGAATATGAATATGGAAATTCAGACCGGATCCTTACCCAGGCCCAGCTGAAAACAGGACTTGATACAGGAGAGGTTGACGTCAGCGAAGCTGAAAACATTGTCATGATCCAGTGTGTGGGGTCCAGAGAAAAACAGGGCCGGGAATACTGCAGCCGCATCTGTTGTGTCGGTGCCATTGCCAATGCCATGACCCTGCGCAAAATGAATCCAGACGCCAGGATTTTTATTCTCTACCGGGATATGATGACCTATGGATTTACCGAACAATATTATACAAAAGCCCGGGAGGAAGGGATCATTTTTGTGAGCTACACCCTTGACACCAAGCCCAGGGTTGAGCTTGTCGATGGAAAACCAACGCTCACATTTCTTGAGCCGGTTCTGAACTCGGAAATGGAGATACCGGCTGATTTTCTGATTCTTTCCACCGGGGTGGATGCGGAAACCTCCAACCGGGAAGTCGGAAATGCCTTTAATCTTCCGGTGAACCAGGATGGGTTTTTTGTTGAAGCCGATTCAAAATGGCGGCCCGTTGAATTTATGAAGGTCGGGCTCTATGTGGCCGGAACCGCCCATTCGCCCATGACCCTGAAGGATGCAATCCTCCAGGCGGAAGCCGCGGCCCAGAAAACCTATGCCTATCTTTCCGGCCGGAAAATTCACACGGCCCATGCGATCTCCCGGGTCCATGATGCCATTTGTGTCAGATGTCAGCGCTGTGTGGATATCTGCCCCTATGGTGCCAGATCCTATGATGAGGTGCTAGACAGAATTATTGTGGACGGCGCCACCTGCCAGGCCTGCGGCATGTGCGGGGTGGCCTGTCAGAACAATGCGGCTGAGATCATGGGGTTCAGTGACCGCCAGATCCTGGCGGTCATTGATGCCAAAATGTCAAAAAATACAATTGGATTCCCAGCGCAATAGGAGACACGTATTATGGATTTTAGTGAGTCAGATAAAGACCTGTGGAAAGCAATCTACAACACCAAGGATCTGCTGCATTGTTTTAACTGCAGTACCTGCCTGTCGGGTTGCCCTGCTTCCCATGGCAATCCGCCGCTTCTGGTGAGAAATCTTGCCCGAATGGTGGTCTATGGGCTGGAAGATGATCTTCTGGACGATGATACCGCCTGGGCATGTGTGTCCTGTTCCCGGTGCGAAGAGATGTGTCCCATGGATGTCAAACCCTTTGAAATGGTCCTTTCCATCCGGAAATGGCAGAGTGCCAATGACGAGACCCGGGTGCCGCCCTCCATTGTCGAGATCTATAAACGCGGGTATACCCAGTCCGTGGGGACCAACACGGAGCTGAGACAATCCCTTGGACTGCCCGAGTTGCAGACCATTACCAAAATGCCTGAGATGCTCAAACTGTATCAGGAAATGCTTATGAAAACACCTGTGGTCAGCGAAAACGACTATATGTTTAGCGAGGAATAAAAGAAATGGAATTATGTCTTTTCCTAGGTTGTAATACCCCGGCCATCCGGCCGGATGTTGAACGGGCCATCCGGGCAAGTATGCCGGAACTGGGGGTCGACCTGGCCGATGCAGAAGGGTATGTCTGTTGTCCTGCCTTTGGTGCCTTCCCTTCCACGGATGATGATTCCTATCTGGCCTCCAGCGGGTGGAATTTGTCCATTGCAGAAGCCAAGGGCCTTGATATCATGGTTCAGTGCGGTTCCTGCTATAGTTCACTTCGCATGGGCCGGGACCACCTTGCCCATGATGAGGCCAAGCTTGCAAGGGTGAATGAACTATTAGAGCTGACCGGCAGAAAGCTTGAATGCAAGACAAAGGTCCGTCATGTCTCTGAAATTCTCTATAACGAAGTGGGGGCAGAAAAGATTTCCCAGACCATCAAAAAGAAGCTGATCGGTCTCCATGGGGTGGTGCAATATCCCTGTCATACTCTTTTTCCCAGCGAAATAGTCGGGTTTGAAGAATCCCCCCGGCAGCCCAAGGCCTTACGGATCTTGACCGAGGCTCTGGGGGCAACGGTTGATACTTACAGCCGTGAACTTCAGTGTTGCGGCGGCGCCGGCGGGTTTTCAAAAAGCACCCCGGTTGAGGCCACGGCCTTTGTGAAATCCAAGCTGGATGCCATTATTGAAGAGACCCAGGCTGATTTTATTGTTGTTTCCTGTATCACCTGCCTGATGTATCTGGATAATATTCAGAAGAAATTGAACGAGGCAGAAGGGACGGATAAATACCATATTCCGGTGTTTGACTACAATCAATTGTTGGCACTTTGCATGGGATTTGACCCCAAACAGGTGGCCTCCATCTGCACGGTTCCGAGAAATTCGGTGATAGATCGGATATAGCAGGGTTATTCGGTGATTGACAATCCCCATAATAATGGTATGGATTAATCATCGAAATAAAAAAATCGGACAAAAAATTCAATATCAGATTTTGTAAGGGGTAGATATGTTTAAAAAAATATTATTTGCAACATCCACAACAAAAGCCTGTGATCCTGCAGCCAGGGTAGCCTTTAATGTCACGAATCTTTACAAAGCCCACCTGAATATTTTCCATGTCATTGAAAGTGAATCCCCCGGCGATACAAAGATTGACGGGGAGGAAAAATTAAAAGAGAAAATAGAAACCTATTATTCAGATCAACTGCCGAAAACCAAAAACCACGAAATATCAACAGCCGTTGGCTCTCCTGATCAGGCCATCATCGAGCAGGTCCGAAAGACCATACCTGACCTGCTTGTGATGGGGGTCAGCACCGGGGGAGAGGCCAGTCTGAACCAGGAAATTGAAACCGCCGGATCGACATTTCAAACGGTTGTAAAGCAATCCCCATGCCCGGTATTGATCGTTAATCGTGCGGCAGCCTCTTTTTGGGGTTCCATTTCCAATGTGGTGTTTGCCACTGATTTTTCAACCGCATCGGATAAAGCCTTTGATTTTGCCTGTAAACTGGCCGTTCAAACTGACTGTGAACTGCATGTTTTCCATGCCCAGAATACAAGTTTGACTCCCACATCCAAAAAGTTTGACCAGGATGCCATAGAAGGGCGCATCCGGGAAAAACTTCGCTTTTCCCGGGGGAAATATGCGGCTAAAATGGACGGGATCAAGAATTATTCAATAGAGGTCTGGGAAGGAAATCCCTATACGGAGATTGTAAAGTATGCCAGGGAGAAATATGCAGATCTGATTATCATGGCACAGGATTCGCAAAACCCCGGATCCCAAACCCATGAATTGGGGAGCACGATTAAGCAGGTGATCCTTCGCGCCGGTTGTCCGGTTCTTTGTCTTAATAAATAAACGAGGTTCAAGTAAATCAGATTTAAATAAATGGAGAAAAAAATGAAAAAAATTCTCATAATTGATGATGATCCAGCTATTCAAAAGTATTTGACCAATTTATTTAAAGACAATGGGTATGCGCCGACGGTTGCCCAAAATGCCGGGCAGGCATGGGAGATTTTAAGCGCGGAAGCGTTTGATTTGATCACCCTGGATTTGGATATGCCCGGAGAGTGGGGCACTCGCTTTTTCAGCAAACTTGCCCAGGACAAGATGAAAAAAAATATCCCTGTCATTGTCATCAGCGGGATGTCCGACAATGAATACGCCATCCCCAAAGCGGTGGCAAGTTTAACAAAACCCTTTGATCAAAAAGAATTGTTAAAGATCGTTCGGGATGTATTAAAATAAACAACTCGCAATTTTTCATAGGCACCGTCTCAACCCGGCACTATATCAAAAGGATACAATGGGTGTATCCTTTTGCATCAGTGCAATAACACCCTGTTATTCCATGGAAATCAATTAATCCCCCCCCATTATTCCTTCGGTACTGTAATATGTTGTTACTATTATCCTCCCTGGGATATTGTCGCTGTTAAATCCATCCTATGTAAGAATATGTTGTTATTTTAAATAGATATATGAAAAATCTCTCCTTGATTTTCTTTTGGTACAGCCATTGCAATCTAAATAATTTAAGTTAACGAGTCTGTGCAAAGCAAAATTACTTACAGCAACCAATGAATAAAAGGAGGCCTGTAATGAAAACCATGACCACAAAAAAAGGAATACAAGGATTTCAGGTAGTTGAGGATGAATGTATCTGGATGAAAGCCGGCATTATAAGTTATCATACCTGCAACAAAGTCTATGATTGTTTTGATTGCAAGTTTGACAAGGCCATGACCCGGGCCATGGGCGTTCCGGCCACATTGGAAACCAGTTCAAACTGGGCCGCCTATTTTAAGAAAAAATATGACGGTGCATCAAGACCCTGCCGCCATGCTGTGACCGGGCGAATCCAGCAGGCCAAAATTTGCACCCATAATTATGAATGCCAGGACTGTGCCTTTGACCAGATGCTGGACGATATTGAAATTTCCCAGGTACAATCACGGCCTAAAATCTCAAATGTCGCTGGATTTGATCTGGCACAAGAATATTATTACCACGATGGTCACACCTGGGTTCGCATGGAACACGGGGGGATGGCACGGATCGGTTTTGATTCTTTTGCCATGAAACTTTTTGGCAAAGCAAAATTTATCTCAGACACCATGGCGGTTGGCACACCCATGAAAAAAGGCGTGCCTGGCTGGTCCATCACCCAGGATGAAAACAAGGCCAATGTATTGTCTCCCATTTCAGGAACGGTTTTATCGGTCAACCAGCGGGCAATAGAGAATCCCTCCCTCATCCATGATGACCCTTATCAGGATGGGTGGTTATTCATTGTTGAACCTACTTCACCCTTAAAAAGTCTGAAAAAACTAAAATACGGAGATGACAGTATTCGCTGGATGGAAAAAGAGACCCTGCGCCTTGCGCATATGATGGGACCTGAATATGCAAACCTTGCGGCCACCGGTGGAGAACCGGTCAATGATTTTTATGGTCTCAACCCGGAAATCGGGTGGGACAAACTGGTTCATGCATTTTTAAAAACATGATTGACTGTTGGCTTCCAAATAGCTTTGGGGCTGGAAATCTGTTCACAAGCGCAAACATTTCCAGCCTCATCTTTTTTGTCTGATTGCGTAGCGGATCTGATCCAGGCAGTAGTTACAGAAAATATTGGAAATGGAATCCAGTTGTTCAATATCTTTGGAAAAATTCATTACACATTTTTTTTCATGACAATGGTCAAGGTTCATCAGATGTCCAAATTCATGAAGGGCCACCTTGGCAGCCCTTGCCGGTTTTTTTTCAAGTCTGTAAAGGGAAACCAGGGCACAGCTTCCCCCCATTCTTGCTTCTCCCAGAACAAAAGAAAACACCGGGATGAACAGATCCTCATCCACCAGGGCAATGACCTTGTTGCATCCTTTGAATCCATGGGTTTCAAGCTGGTTGATCATGGTGCCGGCATTGTATTGAAGTCTTCTTTTGTCAAAGGCATAATCCGGATGGGAGAGGGGGGAGAGAATAAGCGTCTTTGTATGCAATTCTCCCAGGAAGGCACCTGCGATAATCTTTAAATATAAAGGATCAATTTCTCCAACCGGCAAAATACCTATACAGAAACCCTGGTTCATCTCCGGGTTCATTTCATGTCTTATCCATCTGGTAACGGTTGATCATTCGATGGAGGGTGGGGCGGCTGATCCCGAGAATCTGGGCGGATTTTGTGATGTTCCACTGGTTGTCCTGCAAAATGGTATCGATGTATTGTTTTTCCATTTCCTTGAGGGTGAGTGTCACCCCATGGCAGGAAGCGGAAGATGCGGGTTTAAGGAAATTAAAATCCTCCAGGGTAAGTGTTCGTGATTTAGATAGCACCACCGCCCTTTCAACCGCATTTTCAAGCTCCCGGACATTGCCGGGCCAGGGATATTGTCGAAAATATTCCAGTGTTTTTTTATCCAGGGTATCGATTTTTTTAGTGGTTTCCTGGCTGTATTTTTCAAGAAAATGGTAGGCAAGCAGGGCGATGTCTTCTTTTCTTTCTCGCAGGGGCGGAATTTCAATGGAGATGATATTGATCCGGTAAAAAAAATCGCTTCTAAATTGGCCTTCCATGATCTTGTTCTCAAGGTTTTGACGGGTGGCGGATAACAACCTGAAATCCACATCAATCTCCCGGGTATCGCCCAGGCGGGTGATCTTTTTTTCCTGGAGTACCCGAAGAAGGCCAATCTGCATTTTCTGACTGATCTCACCGATTTCATCCAGGAACAGCGTGCCGCCTGAGACCACTTCAAAAAATCCTTTGCGGTTGTGGGATGCGCCGGTAAAGGCCCCTTTATGGTAGCCGAACAGTTCGGATTCCAAAAGGGAATCGGGGAAAGCGCCACAGTTTAAGGGCACAAAGGGCAGATTGTTCCGGCAACTTTTCACATGGATTGCCTTGGCAACCAGCTCTTTTCCGGTTCCGGTTTCTCCAAGGATAAGAACAGGGGCATC
>JAHIVS010000568.1 GCA_018816605.1 Pseudomonadota bacterium | reverse complement strand
CCCCCCTTGAACAGCAGATCAACGGGGTGGATAACATGATTTACATGAAATCAACCAATGCCAATGACGGGTCCATGTCCATCGACATCACCTTTGAAGTGGGCACTGATCCGGATATGAACACGGTGTTTGCCCAGAACAAGGTATCTGCCGCCACGGCCAAGCTGCCCGAAGAAGTCGCCCGCATGGGGGTTACCACCCAGAAATCTTTGCCCAATATCCTCATGCTCTTGGCCTTAACCGATGAAACCGGGGCCTATGACCAGACCTTTTTGAATAACTATTCCCTGATCAATATCAAGGATGTGCTGTCCCGAATAAAAGGCATCGGCCGGGTGGATGTCATTGGTGCCAGTGATTATTCCATGCGAATCTGGATCAAACCGGACCGGTTGGCCCAGCTGGACATCTCCGTCCCCGAAATCATCAATGCCATAAGGGCACAGAATGTCATCGTCCCCGGCGGTAAATTCGGGGCAGAGCCGGCCCCTGCCGGAACCGAATTCACTTACACCGTCCGCCTGCCCGACCGGTTGCAGTCGGAAAATCAATTCGGGGATATTGTGATCCGAACCACGGAAACAGGGTCCCAGGTCAAGGTCAAGCATGTGGCCCGGGTGGAATTGGGGGTGGAGTCCTATAATGCCTTTACCCGGATGAATGGAAAGCCCTGTGCCATCATCGGCCTTTACCAGGCCCCGGGTTCCAATGCCGTCCAATTGGCCAAAGATGCCAAAGCCGCCATGACAGAATTGTCTTTATCCTTTCCCAAGGGCATTAAATATGATGTCGCCCTGGACGCCACCCTGCCCATCACCAAGGGAATTGCTGAAATTATCGAAACCCTTTTCATCGCCCTTGCCCTGGTGATTCTGGTGGTTTTTCTCTTTATCCAGGACTGGCGGGCCACCCTCATCCCGATCCTGGCCATACCGGTCTCCCTTCTTGGTGCCTTCATGGCCTTTCCCTTGCTGGGATTCACCATAAACACCCTTTCCCTGCTGGGCCTGGTGCTGGCCATCGGTATTGTGGTGGATGATGCCATTGTGGTGGTGGAGGCGGTTCAGGTGAACATGGCAACGGGAATGAACGCCCGAGAAGCCACCAACCTTGCCATGAAACAGGTAACTGCCCCTGTGATTGCCACCACCCTGGTGCTGGTGGCGGTTTTTGTTCCCGTGGCCATCATGGGGGGCATCACCGGCAGCTTATACCAGCAGTTTGCCATCACGATTGCCGTTTCCGTTCTATTCTCGTCCATCAATGCCCTGACCCTGAGTCCGGCCCTTTGCGGGTTGCTGCTCAAGCCCCCCAAACCTTATCGCGGCCCTTTGGGATGGTTTTTCTCCGTCTTTAATAAAATGTTTGACCGTTCAACAAAAGCCTACATGGGCTTTGCCCATGTTTTTGCCCGGAAAATTGTTATAGGAATTGTTTTTATCATTGCCTTATCCGTTGGCACAGGCTTTGTTGGCAAGATACTTCCCGGCGGGTTTATGCCCTCAGAGGACATGGGATACCTCTATGTTAATGTTCAGTTGCCCGACGCCGCTTCCCTGCAGCGCACGGATGCCATCACCCGAAAGGTGGAACAACTGGTCAAACGCTATCCGGAGGTAGAATATGTTACCACGGCCACAGGGTTCAGCATGCTTTCCGGAAGCATGAGCCCCAATGCAGGTTTTTTATTTCTTTCCTTAAAAGACTGGGACCAACGCAAAAAAACGGTCAACGATCTGATGCGGGAGCTGAACCGTGATTTTTTCTTCGGGGTGAACGAGGCCCAGGTGTTTGCCTTTGGGCCCCCTGCCATCCCGGGCCTCGGCAGCGGTTCAGGTTTCAGCATGATGCTCCAGGACAAGGGGGGCAACACCCCGGCGTACCTGGGAGAGCAGGCCGCAAAATTCATTAAAGCCGCCCAGGCCAGACCGGAAATCGGGTCGATCTATACCACCTTCCGGCCCAGTGTTCCCCAGAAATTTATTGAAATTGACCGGGACAAGGCTCTGAAAGCAGGGATCTCCCTCAACGATATGTACACCACCATCGGTGCGTTTCTGGGAGGGGCCTACATCAACGACTTCAACCGGTTTGGAAGGCTTTACAAAGCCTATATCCAGGCAGAGCCGAAATACAGAGAAAATAAAGAAAGAATCAATCTGTTTTTTGTCAAAAACGGGGAGGGAAAAAGTGTCCCCCTTTCAGCTTTTGTAAAGGTCCGTGAAGTTTTTGGTGCCGACTACACCAACCGGTTTAATCTGCTCAGGGCCACTGAAATAAGCGGCAGCCCGGCCAAGGGGTATACATCGGCCCAGGCCCTGACCGCCCTGGAAGAGGTGGCGGCAGATATGCTTGCCGACGACATGACCTACGCCTGGAGCAATATGTCCTTTCAGGAAAAGCAGGCGGCAGGTTCCGGGTCAATGGTGTTTGTCTTTTCCCTCCTCTTTGTCTTCCTGATTCTGGCAGCCCAATATGAAAGCTGGTCCCTTCCCTTCAGCATCCTCATGGGGACCCCCTTTGCCATTTTTGGTGCATTGCTGGCTGTCCTTGTGGCCCGTCGATTCGATCTGGCCTATGAAAACAATATATTTGCCCAGATTTCGCTGGTGATGCTCATTGGGATGGCCGCCAAAAATGCCATCCTCATTGTTGAGTATGCCAATGAAAAATTTCATGAAGGCCTGTCCCTATACGATTCCGCCCTTGAGGCAGCCAAATTGCGGTTCAGGCCGATTCTCATGACGGCCTTTTCTTTTATCCTGGGCATCCTTCCCCTGGTGCTTGCTTCCGGTGCCGGGGCCCAGGCCAGGAAAGTAATGGGAATGTCCCTTTTGGGGGGCATGGTACTGGCAACCCTTCTGGGTCTGTTTTTCTACCCCATGCTGTTTATTTTTATTGGTAAAATAGCCGGGTATGAGAAAAAGAGAGAATTAAACATGCGCGTTAAAAAAGAGGAATAAACAATGAAATTTAGAAAATATTCCCCCACGATACTTGGAATCATCCTTCTTATTCCTTTGTTTTTTCAAGGCTGTGCCACCGTGGGGCCTGATTTTACTCCCCCGAAGGTCGAAACACCGGACAGATTTGCCCACGCCTTAGAGACAGATGCCAAAACCATCAGCGACCTGAAGTGGTGGGAACTATTTGATGATCCCATTCTCTTTCAACTGGTCACTACCGCCCTTGAAAACAATAGAAACGCAAAAATTGCCCTGAGCAGTATTGAACAGGCCCGGGCTGAGCTTGGCTATTATCAAGCCGACCAATATCCTGCCATCGGTCTTCAGGGGGGGGGGTCCACGGGAAACTATGGCGGTGCCCGGTCAACGATTACCACGGGGAATGCCTACATTGCCCCCATGCTCAACTGGGAACTGGATTTCTGGGGAAAATTCAAACGGTCCACTGAATCGGCAAAAGCCAGGCTCCTTGCCTCTGAATATGGTATTCGGACCATTCAAATCGGTTTGATCACCGATGTGGTCAGCACCTATTATCTGTTGCTGGACTATCACCAACGCTTGAAAATCTCCAGGGAAACCCTTGTTTCCCGAACCAAAAGCCTTGACATCATTCAGATGCGATTTGACAAAGGCATCATTCCTGAAATTGATGTCAACCAGGCCCAGATTCAAAAAGCCATTGCCGCCGGGTCCATTCCCAAATATGAACGCGCCATCGGCAATGCGGAGAATGCCTTGGGTATTCTCATGGGTCAGCTCCCCCGCCAGATCCAAAGCGGTCAGCCTTTGGATCTGCAAAGTGTTCCGCCTTTTATCCCCGGTTTTCTCCCCTCCCGGCTGCTTGAACGAAGACCTGAAATCGGTGAGGCCATGGCCCTGCTCAAAGCCCAGAACGAACAAATCGGCATTGCCGTTGCACAGCGGTTTCCCTCCATCAGCTTAACCGGCCTTCTCGGGGTGGCCAGCAGTGACCTGGGTTCCATTACCACCAGCGGGGGCATCTGGTCCGTGGGTGCCAGCCTTGTCAGTCCGCTCTTTGATTTTGACAAAAGCAAACGAAAAGTGGATATTGAAACCGAAAAGACCAAGCAGGCATTGTACACCTATGAAAATATCGTATTGACGGCCTTCTCAGAAGTGGAAGATGCCCTGATTGAAATAGAGACCTATCATCGGGAACTCACCGCTACCCAGCAAAAGGTGGCGGCGGCGCAAAATGCCAATGCGCTCTCCTATGAACGCTATGATAAAGGGGTCAGCAGTTACCTGGAAGCATTGGATTCCGAGCGGACACTTTTCGACGCCCAATTGGAGCTTTCAGAACTAAAACGAAATTATTTCAATGCCTATGTAAAACTGTATAAATCTCTGGGTGGCGGCTGGCTATACGAAACTGAAGGAAAGGCCCCCCCGGGCAACTGATTATTTGGCTTTAAAACTGAATTTTTGTCCGCCAATGGCGGCTTCATACATCAAACCGCCCTTGGCATGAACAAAGACAGCCATTCCCTTGTAATAGTTTGTTTCTGCCTGGGCACCGGTGGCGGGCCCTGCAGTTGCACTTCCCGTCGCCCCTTCCGTCCCGGCCTTTGCCTGTACCCCGGCCGTAATGACCACGGCAGAGGCAGAGGCATCAAATTCAAATTCACCACTGATGAATT
>JAHIVS010000567.1 GCA_018816605.1 Pseudomonadota bacterium | reverse complement strand
CGAAGGGGAGAGCCGCTGGCCTCCGGCGCCACTCCGGTCTCGGGCGCCGCGCGAAGAGGCCCGACGGCGTCCGTGGCCTCGACGGCCAGGCTCCCGGCGGAGTGCATGGCGAACTGCATCGCCAACAACCACAAGCTGTCCAGGAGCTTCCTGTGCGAGCCGGGAAGGCTCGAGCTGCTGAAGAACATGATCGACGGCTACTTCGATATCGGCGGAATGCAGATCCAGTTCAACATGGTCAATTCCCGGGTGTTAAGAGATGCCATGGCCAATCCTGAAAATTACCAAAACCTTCTGGTGAGAATCTCCGGCTATAATGCCTATTTTGTGAACCTGAACCGGGAAATGCAGTTGGAACTGATAGAAAGGACAGAATATACCCTATGAACCCCGCTCCTCTTATACTCGAACTCAAAGGCAATTCCCTGGATGACGGCCCGGGCATCCGCACGGTTGTCTTTTTCAAGGGCTGCCCCCTTGACTGTGTCTGGTGCCATAATCCGGAAAGCAAAAAAAACGGAGTTGAAATCTCATTTGAATCCAAGGTGTGTGTGGACTGTAATACCTGTATGGATACCTGCACCCATAACGCCCTTTCCAAAGGAAATCCTCTGTTCATTGACCGAAGCCTGTGCCGCCTGTGTTTTGACTGTGTGGACAATTGCCCGGCAGGGGCCCTGGAACAGATCGGCCGAAACATGTCCATTTCAGAAATGGTGGACCAGGTGATCAAGGACAAACCTTTTTTTGACACCTCAAAGGGAGGGGTGACCTTTTCCGGTGGAGAGCCGACCCTGAATATGGTTTTTTTAGGGCAGGCGGCAAAAGCACTGCAGGAAAAAGGGGTGCATGTTCTCGTTGAAACCTGCGGCCAGTTTAATTGGGATTCCTTTATTGAGCTTGTCTATCCCCATGTGGATTTAATCTATTTTGACATCAAGATCATGGACAGCCACGCCCATAAAAAATACTGCGGTCTGCCCAATAAGACCATTCTGGAAAATTTTAAAAAACTCCAGAAAAAGTATCTGGAGGGTGGGGTAACCCTTCTGCCGCGAACCCCCCTGATCCCGGGTATCACCGATACACGGGAAAATCTTCTGGCCATTGTCTCCCTTTACACAGAAGCAGGCGTGAAAAAAACCCAGGTAATGCCCTACCACCCTTTGTGGCAGGAAAAAAACCTGAAAATTGGCATATCCCCGGTTATAACCACAGAATGGGCGCCGGAGAAATGGATGGCCGAGGAA
This sequence comes from Pseudomonadota bacterium, assembly GCA_018816605.1. The sequence continues at coordinate 4,871 of JAHIVS010000567.1, read as the reverse complement.
CGGGTCAAGGCCTGTGAAAAAATTTTTATGGACGGGGGTATTTTACTGGAATCCTGATGACCGGAAAGCGCAAAACGATATTGATGTTTTTCCCCGACACATAACCTTGGGCTTTTTAAGGAGAACAAATGGGCACAAAAAATTATATGAACCTCCTTACCAATCTGACCCTTGGTTTATTCGCAGCCCCGTTTAACCACAGGTCCTCCTTAAAAAACACCTTAAAAGCAGTGACGGATGGACCAACTTTTCCATTGGTTTTAAAACTGAAGCCCACACCGTGGAGCAGGCCATCCTCTCTGAAAATGACCGGGTAAAGGTGCTAAAAAGTATCCCGGACAATGCCGATGCCGTGATGCGGTTTATCAATGACGGGGTGTTAAGGGAAATTGTCACCCTCACCCCCAATGAGACCATAAATCTTATCTGGATGATCCCTATCTGTCAGCAGATAGCCTTGATTCCTTCCCCCGGGTTCAACAGCTCCATGCCAGACATCTTGCAGCCAAACCTGAAAATTACCAGAATCTTCTGGTGCGCATTTCAGGACATAACGCCAATTTTGTGAATTTGAACAGAGAGATGCAGCAGGAACTGATAGAAAGAACAGAATATACACTATGAATTTTTCTGCCTTCCTATGCTTGAACAAAGGGGCAATTTATTGCAAATCCTGCCGGGGTTTGCTAAGAAAGCATTATTAATTGACCCCCTATTGAAACCCAGAAAAAAGGAGAATCAATGAAAGTCCAAACCAGGTCCATTTGTATTGCGGTCTATGGGATCGTTTTTTCAATCCTGATTGTTACGGCAGGCGCAGTTCATGCCGGCGATACTGCCGGCAACAACACCCGTCCGCCTGGGTATGTGTTCATGGGGCTTGGGTACGCAAATCAAAATGTGGATATGCAGACCCGATTTGCCCGCCGGGTCAATGGACGTCTTGTGGAAGATGCAAGCTTCAACAATGAGTACACGGCCAGCGCCGGCGGTCTGTTCCTTGGTTATCAACTGCCCTGGGACCGCTTCTACCTGGGGGGGCAGATTTCTTTTGATGTGGTTGAGGGTGAATTTGAATTAGCCGCCGGGTCAAGCAGATTCACGAACAGCATAAATCATGCAGTGGGAATGGCTATTTTGCCCGGGGTCTACCTGTATAAAGGCCTGTCTGTTTTTGGCAAACTGGGTCTTGCCTATGGCGATTTTGATTTTGTTAAATCTTCCCCCACATCGACCCATTATAATGCTAGCAGGCGTTTGTACGGCTATACCCTGGGACTGGGCCTGGCCTATGACATCACGGCGCAATTTACTGCAAAAATGGGGTATGAGCAGACCCGATACCGGGAAACTGGGATTGATGCGATCCGCGGTGTCCTCGCCGATAAAACCAGGGTGGAACCCAAAATGAATTTGTTTTTTTTAAGCCTCCAGTATAATTTCAATTAACGGGGTATCAGATGGCAGGGCAGATACGCAGTTTAAAATAAAGGAGAAACCATTTATGGGAAATGTTTATCACCACAAACTTGTGGCCGTTGAACGACTCATTTTGGCCGGACTGAATGCAGACAGTCTCATGGAAGTGCTCACCTTCATTGAGGCACCGCCGGTATCCAAAGCGGTGCTGGAAAATTTAAAGGTTTATAGTGAGACCCTTCCCAAAGGGCATGAAATTCCCTTCACCTCCCAGCAGCGGTATCTGCATTTTTTATGGGATATGTTCGACAAGCTGCCCCTAAGCCTCATCGTTCCTTTTTCCATCCCTTTTCGTCGCCTCCTGGCCCAACACCTGTTTAAACGATGCGGTGCCGCACTCATTGTGGAAGAAAACGTTCGTTTTAACTTTGGGCAGTTTCTGGAGATGGGGGACAATGTTTTTTTTAACAGGGGGGTTTTTCTTGACAGCAAAGGGGGGATAGAACTGGGCAATTTTGTGGCCCTTGCCGAAGATGTGAGAATTTTTACCCACAGCCATTCTGAATCATCCCATATGGAGCGGGAATACCATAAAGTGGTTATAGAAGACTATGCCAAAATTTATGCCGGTGCCACCATTTTACCCGGTGTGACCGTGGGAAAGGAGGGAATTGTGGCATCAGGTTCAATGGTCACCCATGATGTCCCGCCCAATATGGTCGTGGCCGGATCACCTGCCAAAGTGATCCGGGAGAGGAAAAATGAAGGGAAACATGGGGATGCGCTGGATCATCTCTGGCTGTATTAAAAATTTTACAATGTTCATGGATCCTGCTAGACTCCCACCAATGGGTCTCCTCTTCAATGCATCATCTGCAGGAGCGTCTTCTTTCGGCAAAGAATATACGTTGTGCCTAAAACAGGTGCGGGCCAACAAGGGGCCCTGGGATCGACGATGCAAGCGTTGAATAATTTTCAGGCACCTTCCGTGAGGTATGCCCCCAAAGAGGTTCAGACTTTTTTGAAGGGACATCTCTTCTCCTGTTTTACCGGTTGAAATGGGCGACTATTTGATCCGTTGTTTTCAAAATCAAGTTTCGGTTTCAGGCCTGGCCGGTCACCCAATGATGGTGGCCGGCGTGCAAAAAAATCTGAGTTCCATGCCTGACACCATTAAAAAAACTTCCTCAGCCTTTTGCCGTTTCGCCATCTCACCAGGGATTTAATGTGCTCAATCGGGAACTGGCATGACACTAGTCCGGGGCCTGTCAAATCTATGGGACTTGGGTATCCCTTTGTAAAACAACGACATAGCCGTTTTTCACAGAATTTAACGGAGATTTGCCTTGATTTCTTATACCGCAAACAGGATATGCTGGTGCTCAAAATGCAGCACAGGCATTCGGCAACAAAGGTTTTGGTGCCGACACAATCCAGTTAACGATGAGGAGAATGATGAGATGACAGATTTAGCAAAAATTAAGGTGAAGGCCCTTTCCAAGGCAATTCAGGATAAAAGCTTCAGGGATGCGTTGCACCGCAATGCCCATACTGCTGTGAAAGATGCCTTTGATTTTCAGGTGCCTGAGGGCATGGTCCTTCATGTGGTGGAACAGAGCCCGGAGCATCAGGTTTTTGTTATTCCCCAGAAGCCGGATGAGGTATCTGAGGGGGCGACGGCCGAGGATATTCTGCACCTGCTGACAAAAGATTTTCCCAAGCTCAGTGATGAGCTCAGCAAACGGATGACAGGATATGCGGACATCCTTTCCCAAATTTGGAGTGATCCTGATTTTGAGAACCGCTTTAAGGAAAACCCCAGAGGCATTCTGACTGAGAAAACCGCGATACCGATAGATGAAAAGACCCATTTTACGGTGCAATGGGAGGATGATCACAACTCCTATCTTGTTCTGCCGAATCTGACAGCAGATGACGAGTTGACCGATGAAGAGCTTGAAATGGTAGCGGGCGGAGAATTGTTTACGGTGATCGGGATTTTGATCGGGGCTGGTGTCCCGATTTGGATTTGTGCAGCGATTGTTTCGATAGCCTCGATTTCCTGGTAGTTTCAGGTCGGGTATCGGCAAGAACTACCCGGTGAATCCCCCGGCAGATTCGGATTCTTCAAAGAGGGAAACTCTGGTTATTAAGCCAAAACTGGTCCCAGTGGAAGAATCCCGGAACGAGAGACCGCAAGCGGCTAAAATTCGGAATATCCCCCGAGCCGCCTTGGTACCTGATCCCTATGCCGGGTTGTGTGGGAAGGCTCCCCAGTGATGGGGAGTCTTCGATTTAGTCTTCATTATACCAAAAAGGCGCATCCGCAATTCTCTCAGGCTTCCTTTTTTAGAAACATCAGATACTGATGGGCTGAATTTACTTTCCGTTCATCGGTGCAGACTTGTTCCATGGAGCTGAAGAAATCCGTTTTATTTTCAGGCCAGTCTTCCAGCATATTTTCAATATCGCTGGCACAGTCTTTCCTGGGGGCTGTGTTCATGACAGACTCAATAGAAAAAAAGGATCGGCTAAGGGTTGTGGCCTCTCTGGGCCAGCATCGGTATTAACCGGAATCCGATCACTAAGAGGAGATAAAAGACCGGCACTCCAGAGAAAATCATCCCAGGATTCGTTGTTATTACCAGGGACACCACCGCTTAGACGCTCAATGTCGTGCTCAATACGCGTATACCTGCCACCCAGTCTCACTAAAAGATCTCCTCAAAAAAATTCCTCCTGTATGAAGAAACCATGCTGGGTGGAGTCCGCATTAACAAGGGTGTCGGTATGATCGTATCCCCAGAAATGATTTTGTCCTCACTCCATGGGCGCATTGACCCGCATACATAATAAATGCAATCTCACCAGGTTTAAGGCCTAACGAATACTGGCACCCAAAACAGGTTTGTTGCATTTTGTTTTCTGCGATTTTTTTTCAGATAGGTGCCTATCAAGAACTTAGTGTTGTTTTATCATTCCAGGCAGTTACAAGTATTTGATATTTTTCAATAATTTCAAGTTTTTATGGTGATAGCCCCCTGCAAACAGACACAAGAAAAGTATGAACAATTAAACTTGACTATGAGAACTTCCTACACTATATAATTTTTATATATATAGAAAGTATATATATGTAGAAAGTTTGGATAAAGATTGATAATTTAAACTGCGACAGTGCCTGGAAGGCCGATGCAGAATGGTGACAGACACCTGCTGCCTTTGCACATTAATTTAAACAAAGGGGATTGTTATGACATTGTATGACAAATTTTATATCAATGGAAAATGGATGACGCCCACCGGAAAACGTAAGGTGGCGATTGTTAATCCTTGCAACGAAGAGGTGATTTGCCACGTGGCCATGGGAGAGGTAGAAGATGTAAACCTGGCTGTGATAGCAGCAAGAAATGCTTTCAATCTGTGGGCTGGGACCTCCGTAGAAAAACGGG
>JAHIVS010000566.1 GCA_018816605.1 Pseudomonadota bacterium | reverse complement strand
TTGATTACGTCTTGCTCGGAGAACACAAGCATATCCCGTATGCTTTTGTGAATGCGGTAGGTGCTGTCGCTATGTTCGGCCACAAAATAGCGTGATAGGCGTTCGGGCAAAATATCAGAAGCGATGCTGGCCGGATAAAGGCCGATTCGGGCTGTGCTGATTGATTGGCTGTCAATGTCGGTGGCAAAGACCTGCACCTTGAAACTCTGCTTCATGGTTTGTTGATGTTCAGCCAGGAGGATGGCCAGGGAATAGGCTTCCTCACCGGTGGAACACCCCGAAGCCCAGACCCGGATCACACCGCAGGATGGCTTATCAGCAAAAATCTTGGGGATAACCTGTTCCTGAAGAGCCTTAAAGGCATCTGGATCACGAAAAAAATTGGTCACACCGATCAATAGGTCACGGAAAAGGGCTTCAATTTCTGCCGGAGTATGCTGCAGGTATTTGACATATTCGGTCATGGCTTCGATCTGATGAACGGCCATGCGTCTTTCTATACGGCGGAGGATGGTGCTGGGTTTATACTGAGCAAAGTCATGACCGGTCTGGACACGCAACAGGATAAAAATTTTATTCAATGCGTTCTCGACCTTGGGAGTCGGATCGGACATTGTCAGGGAAGGTTTACTCAGTGCCTGGGCCACATAGGCTATAATCTGTGCAGGCATTTGAGCCGGAGGGAGTTCATAGTCCACTAACCCAGTGCTTATGGCACTGCGGGGCATGCCGTCGTATTCGGTTGAATCAGGGGTCTGAGCCATGACCATGCCGCCTTCGCCCTTGATGGCCCTTACTCCCAAAGTCCCGTCGCTCCCCGTACCGGACAATACTATGCCAATGGCGCTTTCGCGCTGGTCCTGGGCCAGAGACCTAAAGAAGAAGTCGATTGGCAGACGCTTCCCCCTGGGAGCGCTGGGCTCCAGCAACTGAAGCTTACCATTAAAAAAAGCCATGTCCCGGTTGGGCGGAATGATGTAGGCGCAATTGGGCTCGACTACCATCCCGTCACTGACCTCAAAGACCTTCATACGGGTGTAACGCCTGATAAGGTCGGTGAGAATACTCTTATGATCCGGGGCAAGGTGCTGCACCAGAACAAATGCCATGCCAGGATCAATGTCAGCAGGCATACCTGAGAAAAAGGCTTCGATGGCCGCCAGTCCACCGGCTGATGCACCGATGCCAACGACAGGAAACCTCATATCTTCTTTTGGCTTTATCTCTGTTTTAACTTTTTTCGCTGAATCATCCTTGACTGCAGGTATTTTTTTCTTTTTAGTGGCCATGGCAATTGCCTTTGAAAGGGTCAGGAAGGTATTTGAGGTGAATAGTCTCCCCCCTATCCACAGGGGAGATTTTGGGATGGGGTTAATAATAAAGGGTGATCACTCGAAGATCATTTTAACACACAACATCATATCCAGCTAAAGTTATGCTTTTTTGCATTATGGGCAAATCCTCCAACATTCAACAATTCAAATTGTATCTGCAAAAGTTCCTAAAAATAACCTACATCAAAAAGCAGGATTATGCAAAAAAAAATTAAATGATTTGATCCAATTTCCTCGTGAGTCTTTATGGTATCAATAGTGACGAGGCAAATCTCCCAATCTACCGAGCGTTTCTTTCACCAGTCCGGGCTTTTTAAATATTTTCAAAATACCATATCTGGTATGGGCAAATTTGTCATCCTCAGATTTTAAATTAAATTGGGATAGCCTAAAGCCAAATTAAAAAAGCTTGCTGTAAATTTTATTGAAGACAAGGTTATTTTCAAATTTAATTGCAAGTCTGTTTCCTGAAAACCCACTCATACTCAAGACTCCCATGCTACCCAGGCCCGTAAAAAAATAGGGTTTTTTATTACAGTAATTAATTACTTGATTTGATCGAGATGATCTGCTATTCATACTCCCAATAAACAATTTGTGGCAGCTTATGGAAATTGCCATATTTTGTATTTGTTAATTACAGTAATTACTTACATTACCAAAATGGGAACACGTGAATATGCCCTTATCTGAAAATGCACTTAACGCCTATAAACGCCTCTATTTTGCTGAGCGCTATGGTGAATCGAATCCAACCAAAGTCCATAGGAGGGTTGCTCAGTTTGCCGCATCGGCTGAACCCGGCCCCACCAATAAAATTTTGTTGGAAGGTGTCTTCTTTGATATGGTGGAAAGCAACCAATTCCGTCCCAACTCCCCTATCATGGGCAAACATGATGGTTGTGATTTCTGTCCTGAATGCGGTTCCCAATGCGGTTAACTATCACCTACAGTTATAGTAAGCGATTACTATAATAAACTTGGACCAATAAAAAGGGGGACCACAATGCCGGACGAATACCGCAGCCCATGTACCAAACCTGAATGTATCAACAAAGACAAAATAAAATGCTCAAAGGACTGCAAGGAGCTGGCTAAGTTTCAGCAATACCTTGACCTGATCCATGATCGGTATTCACCCCCAGCCATTGATCCTACAGACAGCTACCCGAATGCCCCTGATGGTTATGGGGGAATGATAATACACAACATTTAATGCATAAAAAATAACCCGGAGGGAATTATGGACATGAAAAAATTTTATGAAATGGTGATCGGAGTGCACAGGGATGATTTTGAAAAAACGGTTTTTCCAAATTGTTCCTGTTTTGTCCCCTTGGATGCAGAAAACAGGGAAAAGGTTATTGATAGCCTGGGCAAAAGCCAGCGTTTTGCTTACCGGGGCCTATGTGAAGAAGATCCTACTTTCAAACAACTTATACCCTATTGCATCGTTACCAGGGGCAAAGAGGTTTTTGCCTACCGCAGGCTGCCCCAAAGTGCTGAGCAACGCCTGGTCGGTAAATACTCCATCGGGGTCGGCGGCCACATGAACCCTGCCCGGTTCGGTATTGATCCCATTCCCACCACTTTTACCGATTGCCTTCAGGAAAACATGCTCCGGGAACTTGAGGAAGAACTGAACATTGAATACCCGGAAAAGAAACCCATGATTTTTAATACGGTCGGTCTAATCGATTCCCGCCTTGACCCTGTGAGTTCCGTTCATGTGGCAATTGTCTATCACATCATCCTGCCCCTGGAGGCAACTGTAGAAGTGGCTGAAAAGGATGTCCTGGAGGGTAAATTCCTGTCCATGGATGACCTGGCCGACCTTACTCCCCAGGACATGGAATTGTGGACCGAGATCGTTGTTGATTATTACCTTTCTAAATTCAAGGGGCAGGAATGGTTCGAGTTACAGGAGGATTGCAATTAACAATGGAAAAAGAAACAGTTGACCGTGCCGTAGTAGAAGTTTGCGACTGGATCAAAGAACTTTTGTTAACCAAAAATGAAGCGTACGGAAATAGTGTCGGCGACCCCATTCAAATTTTCTCCAAGGTTGCCCGGGATGAACAAATGAATGTGCGTATAGACGACAAATTAAGCCGCATTGCAAGGGGGAAGGAATTCCCGGGGGATGACACCATTGATGACCTTATCGGCTATCTGATCCTGAAGAAAGCAATGAACAATATCAAAACAGCCCTTCTCATTAAGGAGCGAACCCTATGAAAAAACAATCCAAAAAAGATATGACCGTCAAACGCCAGAAAAAAATTACCCGCCATACCAGCAACCGTGAAAAAACGAATAAACACCTGACCGAACTTTCCAATGTTGCTGGTGGGTTGCAAATAGGTCTTGATTCATTGCTCCGGTTGTTGATTAACAAAGGGCTCATTACCATCGAAGAATTCCACCAGGCCGTTAATGACTTTGGACGACCGCCGGCACCGGAGGTGGCACCCGAAACTGCCGATCCTGGTTAAAAAATGGCTGAAAGAAAATGGGCTGTCAAATCTTGAGGTTACCAACGTCAAGGATTTCCGCATGATCAAACTTTATGATGACCGTGCAGTGTCCATTGAGAAAAACACGGGCAGAATCCTGTCTTAATTCAATAAAAAATTTGTAAGGCCCCATATTCCAGGGGCCTTTTCACAAACCGGTTTACCCCCGGAACGCTATTTCTGCGCCCCTTAATTACAGTAAATACTTACTATAATAAAAGAGAAATAAATTGACGAATATAAAAAAATTCCCTAATCCTTTCATGCATAACCCACAACAGATTCCAGGAGGTGATCTATGTATGAAAGGTACGATTAGCACAAATCAAAGGTGTCCGGAGTGTGGTAGTATTTTAAAATACATTGAAGCAGCAGGAATTCTTCAATGCCAAACCCATCCACAAGTTATCTGGAGATTTAATTGTTTTGTCCGATTTGGTGAAGAACACACGAAACGGTTTAAAACAGTTATTGAGGCAGAACGGCACCTGACAAGACTCAGAGCTCAAACCGATGATGGTTCTTATGATCATCGGGATTGGCAGCAGGCAGCCCCGTTGTCTTTCCTGACTTTGAGAAAATCGTTTTTAGAATTTAAGAAGACAGAAGAAATCACGCCCAAACAAGTTCGGCATATTACCCATGTACTGGAAACTGCCGGCAAAGATTGGGACAAGATGAATATAAAGGATATTACCGAAGCTGAAATTGATGATTTTTTTATTAAGGCTAAGGAGACTGTCGGTAATAAAACCCGGGCCAATTGGAAAACCGTTTTGCACAATTTTTGGAAATGGGTGGTTCGGCGGGAAAGAAGGAAGTCAGGATTAGAAATGCCGGAATTTCCCGACATTAAGTTCAAACTGGCTTGGAGGAACATCGTTAATATGGAAGATCAGAAAAAGATCCTTGATGAAGTTTGGAGAATATCAAAGGATATTAATCCCCGAATTTGGTTGGGGATTAAGTTGCTTTCCATGTATCCAAAAGCCCGTCCTGGAGAAATGAGGAATGTCCAGGAAAAAGATATTAACATAAAGGATGAATGGATCTTTTTTCCAGACCCTAAAGAAGGTGATAAAGGCAAGTTTGTTCACTTGGCAACAGAGGACTGCCAGATGATCAAATCTTTATGGGAACCTAAAGGTTTGCCACATATGTTTTTTTTCAGGCACCTTAAATCCCGCTCTGGTGTCAGAGCAGGTGTTCAGTTCGGTCCCAAATATTTCAAAAATTTTTGGGATATGGCCTGTAAAAATTTAGGGATAATAGGCGTGGATTTATACGGTGGAACAAAACACTCCACTGTCACTGCACTGGGAAAAGTTTTATCTCCAGAACAGATCCAACGTGGAGGCACTGGACATGCCTCTGATGCATTCAAAAGATACATGCTGCCAGACGCCAACGAATCAAGAAAGGTCCGGCAAGCTGTATCCAAGGTGCAACCTCAAACTGATCCAGTACTGATCCACCTTAGTGAGGTGTTAAGTAATTGATTTTATTGTGTTTTTGGTGGAGGCGGCGGGAGTTGAACCCGCGTCCGAAAACAATCAACCTAGGCTTCTACATACTTATCCTGAGCTTTAAAATTAGCCGGTCTGTCTCCTTCAGGATGGATACGTCCCGGTATAGCCTGAAAAGTTTAACCTTTAAGGATCAGGCACCCTTAAAAGCGGTCTTGCATAAATGACGTTCTGACCTGAATCTGCAAGAAAAATTTCAGGAGAACGGAAGCAGCCTTTAAGCCGCTACAGCGTAGTTATAATCGTCTGCGATTATTTTAAGATTCTGCCAAGTTTACGAGTTGACAAAACACTCGGTATGCTACCATAGACTTCAAAATCTCCGTCGAAGCCATTTCGCCCCCAAATTGTAAAAGAACATTTACTGCTGTATATTATAAGCCTCCCGGCAACCAAAGTCAATACAGGTACTTTAATCAGAATATTTTTTTCTATCTCTGTCCAGATCCCGATTTGCATCTCTTTCCTTGATGGTTTCTCTTTTATCATAGAGTTTTTTACCCTTGCCAAGACCGAGCAGCACTTTAATTTTGTCATTTTTAAAATAAATTTTTAAGGGTACAAGGGAGTACCCTTTTTCCTTTATCCGGGCAAATAATTTTTTTATTTCATACCGATGGAGCAAAAGCTTCCGGGTTCTCAAGGCCTCATGGTTTGCATTATAGGCATATTTGTATGGGGAAATATGCAATTGCCGTAAAAAGAGCTCACCATTTTTTATGTCTGCATAGGCATCCTGGAAACTTACCCGCCCTTCCCTCATGGATTTAACTTCCGAGCCGACAAGGACAATGCCTGCCTCATATTCGTCATCAATCTGGTAATTAAACCTTGCTTTTTTATTGGTGGCGATGAGTTTGATATATTCTGAATTCATGCCTTATTCTTCCGTTTCTCTATAGGGTAGAATCTCTTTGTATTCTTCCTGGATGAAAGTGGTTATCTCTTCTGTTGTCTGGAGCGTAAAAAGTTTTTTTGCATTTTCACCGGCCAGGCCGAAATCCATGGCGCGAATCATTTTCTTTATAACCGGTATGGAGGCCGAGTTCATGGACAGATTGGTCAGGCCCAAACCGAGTAACACCGGTATGTTGATGGGATCACCCGCCATTTCACCACACATGACCAATTCAATTTGTCTTTTCTGGGCAGCATCATAGGTCATTTTGATCATTTTCAATATCGCCGGATTCAGCGCCTGGTAAAGATGGGCCACACGGCGGTTGCTCCGGTCAATGGCCATGGAATATTGAATCAGGTCATTGGTGCCGATACTGAAAAAATCCACATGGCCTGCCAGTTCTTCTGCCATTATCACAGCAGACGGTACTTCTATCATGATCCCGAGGGGGATATCCTTGTTGAATATCTTGTCCTCATGTTCAAGTTCAAGGATGGCCTTGTTCAATACCACCTTTACCCGGATAATTTCTTCAACGCAGGAGATCATGGGAATCAGAAGCTTGATGTTGCCAAAGGCGGCGACCCTTAGAATCGCCTTGAGCTGGGTAATAAATATGCCTTCGTTTTCAAGGCAGAACCGAACCGCCCGAAGCCCCAGGGCGGGGTTGGCTTCCTCAATGGGATCAAGATAGGGGTTGACCTTATCGCCGTTAATATCAAGGGTCCTTATGGTAACCGGCGCAGGATTCATCAACTCCACAAGTTCCCTATACTTTTGGAGCAATTCGTCTTCGGTGGGAAACCGTTTCAGGTCAAGGTATAAAAACTCTGTTCTGAAAAGACCGATCCCATTTGCCCCATTGTCCTTGGCCGAGACCACCTCCTCCACCAGTTCAATGTTGGCCATAAGATTTAAGGTCACCCCGTCCTGGGTGATTGCCGGCAAATGACTGTCCCGCTCAATATCTGCCCGATATGCTTCGAACCGGGTCAGGCGTTCTTCATATTTGAACAGGGTATCTTCTTCGGGATTGATGATGATAATACCCGATGATCCGTCCACAATGAGGATGTCATCATTGTTGATACTGACCGTGGCCCTGCCCAGACCCAGGACCGATGGGATCTTCAGAGATTTGGCAACAATGCTGGTATGGGAGTTCTTCCCCCCTCTGTCCGTTACAAAGCCCTTGATTCTTTCCAGCTGGATCTGACTGGCATCTGCCGGGGACAGGTCATGGGCCACCAGTATGACCCGTTTATTAATGTCCCTGATTTTCAGATCCTGGGCCCCAACCAGGTGGGACATAATCTTGTCAGACACCTGGACAATGTCGTTAACCCGGTCTTTGAGATATTGGTCGTCTATCTTCTGGAACATGCCCCTAACCTGCCGGGACACCTTGCGCAATGCCCACTCTGCATTGATCCTGTCCCGGGAAATGGTCTCAATGGTCTTGCCATACAGCATTTTGTCCTTGAACAATACCATATGGGTTTCCAGAATAATCAAATTTTCACCCAGGTCTTGATCAAGGGACTCTATTGCCCGTGCATGATCATTTTTTGCTTTTCTGACGGCATTCTTAAACCGGTCTATTTCAGCCGGCACCATGGCCTCGCTGACCGGATACCGTTTAATGAGATTAACCCCTTCGCGGTCAACAATATATGCCTTCCCGATACAGATCCCCGGGGATCCGCTGATGCCTCTGATCGTCATCTGAACGGTCCGGGACCTATTCATTTTCTAATTCTCCAAAACCATTGTCAAAAAATGCCTTGATTTGTTCCACCAGACCCCTGTCATCATCAGATTCCGCTTTGATTAAGATTTTGGACCCTTTTATGGCACACAGGGTTAAAATGTCAATGATACTTGTGGCATCCACCACCGAAGCGCCATTGGAAAGCCTTATTTCGCCCACAGCCTCCATGGCAATTTGGGCTATCTTTGCGGCCGGTCTTGCGTGCATTCCCATTTCATTTATGACAATTGCCTGCCGGGAAAATATTTTTTTTTGGTTCACTCTAAAGTCTTTCTATGATTTTTTTTATTTTTTATATCTTTCAATGTGAAAAGTCAATGTGCTGCATCGGGTATAATCGCCGCATCAAGTTGCTTGAAAGGCATACCTTAATTGTGTATCCTATACCATAATATTGTCATTTTTACCAGTTTGATTTCTTTAAACACTTTAAACTATGAAAGCTTAAACCACATGGAAACCCATAACATCA
>JAHIVS010000565.1 GCA_018816605.1 Pseudomonadota bacterium | reverse complement strand
CGGCCGATGACAATGCCTGGGTAATGGTCTGGCCGTCCCCGCCGGTGATGGCCAGGGCTGTGGCACCGGAGATTCCGTCCACTGTGTCCTTTGCCGCCACCCACACATTTCCGGACATGGTCAGGGGATAGGAGAAAAAAACAAAGGCCCTGGCGGTCAGGGCCGGGTTCAGAATATTCCGGCCCGTGCCCCCAAAGACTTCCTTGCCGATCACCACCCCGAAGGAGATGCCCAGGGCCACCTGCCACAGGGGGATCGTCGGTGGCAGGGTCAAGGGAAAGAGCATACCGGTGACCAGGAACCCTTCACTGATCTTGTGCTTTCTGATGGAGGCAAAGAGGATTTCCCAGAAAAATCCCACCCCATAGGAGACCAGGATAATGGGCAGCACAACCCAGGCACCCGCGAGAAAAGAGGCCCCTAAGCCCAGGTGTTCGCCCGAAGCAAGGCCCGCCTGAAACCCGGTATTATAGATCCCGAACAGCAATACCGGCATAAGGGAGATGAGAACAAAGCTCATATAGCGTTTGAGGTCCAGATGATCCCGGATAAAGGGCATAATCTTGGTTTTCGGGGAAGGAAAAAAGAAAAAGGTTTTGGTGGCATCAAACAGGGGTGCCAGGCGCTTATATTTTCCAGACCCTGTAAAAAGGGGCTCATTGTTATCAAATATTTTTTTTAAGGGGTTCATGCTTTGTCCTTATAATGGGAATCCATTCCATGGGATAGAATCTGTGCAAGTTCTATTTTGGACGGACAGGTATAGGTGCACAGCCCGCAGCGGCAGCAATCCAGGAGCCCGTAGGCCAGGGCATCCTCTATTTCATCGCTGTGCAATGCTTTCATGATGAAGCTGGGCATCAAATCATTGGGACAGATGTTTTCACAATAACTGCAATTGATGCAGGCCCTCTCCTCTCCGTGGAGCGTAGCGTCCACTTTTTTGGGGTTTTTGGAAAGACAGGATAAAAAGGTTCTGGAAACGCTTGTTTTGTCGGTTCCCGGTCGGATGAATCCGAAGAGTTCGTCCTCCCCTGGGGCATCAATGATATTTAGGGTGTTTTCAAAAAATCCCAGATGGCCTTGTATATCCGCAATCCGGCCGTTGAAGCGGCCGGTGGTCACAAGACTTTCCGGGTGAAAGCTGCCGGAAAGGATTTTTATGGGGGCACCCTGCCGGGTCAGGATATGGGGCCTTTTATCTCCATTTTTTGTGATGGTTACAATTCTTTCAACAGGGTAGCGGCCGGTGAGCAAAAAGGTTGCCATCATGACCAGGTGGTCTGCTGTTATGCACCAGGAGGAGTTCTCGCCGGCTGATTTTTTCAAGTGAAAGAGCACCACCCCGGGATCCCAGGCAGGATACGTGTCGGCAACCGTATGGGTGATATGGGATAAGATCGGTTTAAGGCGGCCCAGGCTGCTGTTGCGGGCCGTGACAATCACCCGGTCGGAAAAATGGTTGAGCAGGTCCAGGCCGAATTCAAAGGCCTTCTTTTTCCTGTCCAGCAAAATTCCCGGGTGGGGGGAAAAGATATCATTGCCGTTCAGGGAAACAATGATCATGGCAGGCCTATGACTGCTGTCTGCCGTATCCTTTGCCGGAAACTGGCGCAGAGACTGCCAGAGCCCCCCCTGTTTGAGCCGCAGGATCAGCTCTTGTTTTGACATGTTCCCAAGGCCTTCTTTGGAGACAGGGTCAAATTGAATAAATTTCTCCGGTGTATCCAGGGCAATCACCACCTCCTGTAATTGCCGGCGTTCTCCAAACCATATTTTTTTTACCCGTCCTGTGCCCGGGGAGACATATTGAATGGTGGTGTCTCGTTTGTCACAGAACAATGGAGTCCCTGTCTTTACCGGGTCATTTTCCTTTACCAGAAGTTTGGGGCGGATATAGGGAATATCCAGGGCAGACAGCCCGATGGTATGGGGCAAGGGCAATTGTATGATGCTTGTGTCCGGCATCCCGGCAAGTTGGGGGGTAAATCCTTTGGAAAGTTTGATTTTTTCCATCCATTAAATTCCATATCAAAAATTTGCGGTTAAACCTAAAATTGAATATTTCTTTTAAGACAGCTTATTTTATCAAATCCCTGTTTAATATCAACCCCAAGAAAGCATCCGGTAACAGATATTTAGCCAGACACACCTTTCTCATATCATAAATATGCGGGCGATTCAATTTATTGGCTTTTAAGAGAGAACGAATATAGGAATACCCTATTTGAATGCCTTAAGTCCATAAGGATTATCAATTTGCAAGGGGCCTGTTTTTTTTCTAGAATAGCCCCCAGTGTCAGCCGCAGTTTTGGCAGTATCGTTTACGGATATGGTTGAAAAAAGGAATTTTTATGGGGGGCGTGTTTTTATCTCCCACCCCTTACAGGGTGTTACGGATCTTTTTAGGGGTGATGTTTTTGGTTTCCGGTTTGGCAAAATCCATGGATTTGGTTTTTTTTTCAAAGACCATCCAGGCCTTTGCCATTATTCCCGGCAGCTTAAGTTTCCCGGCAGCCGTCATGATTGTGGCAGCTGAGATTGTTTTAGGGGGAGGACTGGTTCTGGATATCCGGTTTTGCCTCGGCGGGATACTGGTTCTGGTTCTGGGATTTATGGCGGCTATCGGCCATGCCATCCATATGGGGTATGATATCGATTGCGGCTGTTTCGGACCCGGAGATCCGGAAGCTGCTGCATTCCAGGGATTGTACACGGCCCTTTACCGGGATCTGGCCCTGCTGGCGGTTTCAGGGTATCTTTTTTTGTGGCGGCATAAAACAGGGCATCGGCCCGTTCCGCTGTGGTTCAATAAACAAAATTAAAATTAAACAAAGTTGAAGGAGAACAAAAATGAAAGCAATGCAACACAAATTCAGTTTTTTACTGGTGTTTTTACTGATATCTTTTTTATGCCTGCCGGCCCATGCCTTTTTGGGCGGCAAGTTTAAAGAGGAGTTGGAAAAGGAAAAAGGGGCGGTAAAACTGGTTCAGGAGGTAAAAAGGGGCGGGTATGACCTGGTGACGACAGAAGAACTCAAACTCTGGCAGGACCAGAAAAAACAAATGCTGCTTGTGGATACCATGCCCTATGAGGAAAGTTATAAAAAGGAACATGTCCCGGGGGCGGTCCAGTTTTTGTTTCCCATTCCGGAAATGGAGACCTGGGATGCTGCCCAGACAGACCAGAAAACCCAGGACGCCTTTACAGCCCTTCTCGGGGCTGACAAAGATCGCTTGATTGTGGTATACTGCGGTTTTGTCAAGTGTACCCGAAGCCACAATGGTGCCATGTGGGCCAAACGGCTGGGATACAAAAATGTGTATCGGTTTGCCGGTGGTATTTATGCCTGGAAAGGAATGGACTATCCGATTGGATCTGAAAAATAAAGAAACGCTTCTCATTTTTTTAAGGGCGCCTGAAAAAGGGCGGGTCAAGACCCGCCTTGCCAGCAAGATAGGGGAAGAAAAAGCCCTGGCCCTATATAAAGGCTTTGTTCAAAAAGCCCTGTCTGCGGTTGAAACTTCGGGCAGGGACCATTGTATCTGTTTTTTTCCGGAGAACAGACAGGCCTTGGTGGAAGACTGGCTGGGGCCGGATCATGCTTATATGCCCCAGGCCGGAGACGATCTGGGGCAGCGCATGGGCAATGCCCTGTCCCGGGTCTTTGATGCGGGTGCCTGTAAAGCGGTTCTGGTGGGCACGGATGTCCCGGATATCCGTGCCCACCATCTGTTGACCGCCCTGGATATTCTGGACCAAAAGGATGTGGTCATCGGTCCCAGCGTGGACGGGGGGTATTGGCTCATCGGGTTTCGCAGGGAGGGGTTTTGCAGAGAACTTTTTTGTCAAATGGCCTGGGGAACAAAGAATGTCTTTTCAGCCACCATGGATAAAGCCAGGATCCTGGGCATGTCCGCAGGCATTCTGCCGACCCTCCAGGACATTGATACACTTGAAGATCTAATAGTATTTTGCCAGAACCCCGGGGGGGATTCCCAGGGCATAGAGAATGATGAGTATCCAGTTTCTGAAACTGGTGAATAGGATTCCCTGGTCTTCCCAGCGACGGGCAGAGGTGGCAATGGTATGGGGCAGGAAGACAGGGTCAATGGAAAGCCTTTTTACCTTTGCCATCAGCCCCACATCTTCCATGATGGGAATGTCTGGAAATCCATTTATTCGTTCAAACAATCGCCGTGACATAAAAAGTCCCTGGTCTCCATAGGGTATTTTGGTGAGCCGGGAACGGGCCGAGGCTATTTTTTCAATCAGCCGGAAAACCTTTTTTTTTGAAGCAATGTGAAGGTCAAAAGCACCGCAAAAAAGAGGATCCGCTTGGGTTTGCCAGGCCGTTACCATCAGGTCCATCCCTTTCTGATCAATCCGGGTGTCAACATGGAGAAAAAAAAACAATTCTCCGGCAGCGGCTTTGGCCCCTGCATTCAACTGGGGCCCCCTGCCCTTGGGAGAGCTTATCTGTTTAACCGGGTGCCGGGGAAAGAGGGTATTGTCTGCCGCAAGATGTTTCAGCGTAGACCGGCAGTCTTCCCCGTCGCATACAATAATTTCAAAGGGGATGGGGACTTTTAGATCCAAAATGGCATGGATGGCGGCAGATATGACGTCTGCCTCCCGGTAAACCGGAATGATAATGGACAGTTTTGGGCTCATGAACAATTTTTATCATAAATTATTGAAAAAGAACAGATTCTTTGCCCCTTCCATTTCTTGGAATCTTTTTTAACTCTTGATTTTATCCGGCAGGTCGAATAGAAAGGAAACTTATGGTTTGACATTTTATCGGATAAAGGAGTGGTGATTAGAATGAATTCGACTGGTTTAGAAAAAATAGCCACCCAGGATTTTTTGGACAGTCTTTTACCCCCTGAAAAAAGCGATCAGTTTTTTGAGGCATTATACGGGGACGCATCAGAGGGTGCCTATGATATCCGGTTGGAGTTCATTTCAGCAACACCCGGCAGGATCGTGCTGGCCTTTAATCTGGTTCAGCGGCCCGGGAAATGTCTGGTCTGTAATCTGACCTACGGGCTTCCCGCAGTTTTCAAGCGTCACCCTCTGATTGATATCAAAGGCATGATCAGCAAAATTGAAGCATCCGGTATTTCCGTGACAAGCTGGCGCCTGGGAGAAACCGAAGAAAACAGTTCGTCACTTCACGTGATTCCGCTGTATCTTGATTTGTCATAGGGATCGGTTTTAAGAAAATAAAAAGAAGCCGGATGGGTATCTCAATCCGGCTTCTTTGGTTTCGCCCTGGTGACGAGTTACGCTTTGGGAAGTTTGGGAAAGGATTTGTTCAATATTTTATTCCATTCATCCACTTTGGGTTTTACCTTTTTTAAGAGGGCGCCGACATTTCCCTGGAAGGTAATGGTTTCAATGATGTCTCCCTGGACAATGCTGTCCACAGTTTTCTGGTCCTCATCTGTCTCAACCGCACCAAAAACCGTGTGCATTCCGTCAAGGTGGGGGGTGGGACCATGGGTGATGAAAAACTGACTGCCGTTTGTGCCGGGTCCTGCATTGGCCATGGAAAGAATACCGGCTCGTTCATGTTTCAGTTCTTTTTTGAATTCATCTGCAAATTCATACCCTGGACCGCCCATGCCATTTCCAAAGGGACATCCGCCCTGGATCATGAAGTCCGGGATGACCCGGTGGAATTTAAGACCATTGTAATATTCTCTTTTGCCAAGGTTTACAAAATTTCCACAGGTAAAAGGGGTGAGATCTGCAAATAATTTGATGCGGATAGTGCCCTTGCTGGTTTTCATTATAGCTGTCAGGTCTGCCATGGGTATCTCCTTAAATTAAAAAAAATATGCCTCCAATATTAAGGACTTGTTTTCAATTGTCAAATGAAAAAATAGGGGTTTTGCCGGAGAATCTTATGCCTGTTAACGGTTTCGATCAGGCCCCAGTGTGTTGGTCAAATAAATGTTTCACAAAGGCCAGCATTTCATCATTCTGGATCGGTTTCTGGAATGAATAGATGGCGCCGAATTTTCTGGCCAGCTTCAGATACAAATCCGGCCGGATAACCCCGCCCCCTGAAATGGCGATTATTTTTATGTCAGCATCAAGAAGCTTGAGTTCCCGGATGGTTTCAATGCCGTCTTTTTCCGGCATGATCAGGTCCACGATCACCAGGTCCACTGGGTTTTCCTTAAAGAGTCGGATACCCGTGTTTCCACTGCCCGCCAGAAGGACCTGGTAGCCCTGTCGCTCAAACAATTGCCTGAGCAGGGAACAGATGGATTTTTCGTCGTCAATTACCAGTATTTGTCGGGGCATTGTGTCTCCTTATCATGTCCGGATTCGGGTTTGGTCTCTTTCACTGAGTTTGAAATGTTCAAGTTGTACCTGGGTCAGGCCGCCGGATTGTGTCCTGATCTCCACAAAGGTGTCAAAATTTTCCAGAAAAATATCCGTGATTTCCGGGTCAAAATGACCGCCCTTTTCCCTTTTGATCATGTCATACACCATCTCCGGGGGGTAGGGGTCCTTATAGGGCCGTTTGGAGGTCAACGCGTCAAAGGTGTCTGCAATGGCCACAATTCTTCCGGAAAGGGGGATTTTTGTTCCTGAGAGTCCCTTTGGATACCCGGTTCCATTAAATTTCTCATGGTGAAACAGGGCAATTTCCCTGGCCATCTGGAGTATTCTGGATTTTGACCGGGACAAGAGTTTTGCGCCGATAAGGGTATGGCGTTTCATGGTGTTAAACTCATCCTGGGTCAATTGCCCCGGTTTGAGCAGGATAATATCCGGAATCCCTATTTTCCCGACATCGTGCATGGGGGCAGCATAGCTGATGGTTTCAATAAATTGGTCGGATTGATTGAGTTTCCGGCTGATCAAGGACGAATACTCTCCGATCCGGACAATGTGGTCCCCTGTGTTTTCATCCTTGAATTCCGATGCCATGACCAGGCGATGAATGGAATCCACATAGGCCTGCTTGAGCTCTTCATGGGAGTTTTTGGCTTCTTCCTTAAGGCGGCGTTCCCGCAATACCCGCTGGATTCTCAAGATGATTTCCTGGATGGAAAAGGGTTTTTCAACAAAGTCGCTGGCACCGATATTGATGATTTCGTCGTATTGGTAGCCCGTTGACTGGCCCGTCATCACAATGACGTCTGTGGGGAAATCGGTGAGAATCTGTGTGGCCAGTTCAATCCCGCTCATTTCCGGCATATTGATGTCCGTGATCACCAGGTCAAAGGATGCCCGGGCGAGCATGGAAAGAGCTGATTTCCCGTCATGGGCAACAGCGCAATTGTGACCGGCCACCCTCATGGCCCTTTCAAACAGATTCAGGATGGCCAAGTCATCGTCCACGATCAGAATCTGTGCCTTAACAGGCGATAGCTTTTTAAACTTCTTGGGCATGGGTCCTCTGTTAATGGTCGTCGCTTTTTGAAGAAAGTAGAGAGGCTATTTTAAGACAATGCCTCCAGAGCATTGTTAAAAAATACACGTTCCCCATGGGGTGTGTCAAGGAAAATTGAGGACTCCCAGGGCCAACGCATGTAATTTATAGAGGTATGGTTGTCCAAGATACCTGCACCCCTGGCCTATCCAGCGACAAAAAGGCAATCCGACCGGAACGGGTATAAGGCTGGCTAATAAAAAGATAGATGCGCTTGCCCTGGGGACCCCCAGCTTATGGTTGCCTTTGTTGCGGGCAATGCCCTGTCCATCGGTCTTGTTGGTGCGGTTACCGCAGGTCCTCCTTTGCGATTTCTCATGGACACCTTCCATTGGCGAACGGTCATTGGTGTCACCGGTGTGATGACCCTTGCCCTGGGCGGGCTGATCTGGTTTGCTGTGAGGGACTGGCCCCAGGAAAAGGGATATCCGGGTTTTACCGAAAAAATATCTCCGACGATTCCCTTGTCCGGCGCCAGTATTTGCCGGGGACTTTTAAGGCTGGCCCGATATAGAAACACCTGGCTGTTGTTCGTTATTCCCGGCGGAATCGTGGAGTGTCTCCTTACGTTTTCCGGGCTCTGGGGGGTTCCCTATTTGATATCCCATCACCAGGTAAACCCTGCCAGGGCGGCAGGGCTTACCTCTGTCTTGCTTGTTGGATGGGCACTGGGTTCCCCTTTTTTCGGATGGCTGTCCGATTATTTGGGGAAACGAAAACCAGTGTATATTCTCGGAAGTTTTTTGGTCTGTCTGGGGTGGGCATTGGTTTTGTTTTGGGAAAGAATTGCGTTTTTGCTCCTTGCCATGGCGCTCTTTGTGACCGGTTTTTCTTCGGGGTGCATGATCGTCAGCTTTGCCTTTGCCAGGGAATCGGTCCCCCCTTCCTTGTCCGGAACCGTGTCCGGCCTGACCAATATGGGAGTGATGATGGGGCCCATGCTGCTCCAGCCGATCGTGGGCCTGATTTTGGACAAAAATTGGGCAGGTCAACTGGTCGACGGGGTAAGGGGCTATTCCCTGGAAGCCTATAAAATTGGATTCATCCCCATGATCGGGTGGGTTCTTTTATCCTTTTGTCTCCTTTCCTTTACCCAGGAGACCCATTGCCGCCAGAGGGTGGGTGAGGTTGCCCCCGCCATTTCATCTTGATTGTCCGGGCCGATTTATCTGTCGGCATCAGGAATGCGTGTGCCCTGAAAAGCGTATCTGTTCTTTTGTTCGTATTCGCGTTCAATGATCAGGGCCGGTTTCAAGAGCATGGTAATCACAAACATACCAAGACCCACGATGCCCAGGGTGATCATCAGTTCCACCGAACTTGGCGCATAGTCAATGATTTCGCCCATGGGGGAAGGAACCAGTCCCGGAACAATCAGGCCGATGCCCTTTTCAATCCAGATGCCCACAATGATCAGGATCAGGGCCGGAAAAAGAAAAATCTGGCGCTCCTTAAACGGGTTAAAGGCCAGGATAAGGGTTCCCAGAAGGTTGATGGAAATGGCAGTCCAGATCCATGGCACAAGGGAGTTGTGCCCTTCCAGCCCGAAAAACAGGTAAATGGCCGGCTGGCTGTGGTGGGTGGGGAAATAAAATTCCTTGAAAATTTCCGAAAAAAGCATGAGCAGGTTAATGATTGCAGCCACCACAATGATGATTCTCAGCTTGTTGAAAATCTTGTTTTCAATCTTGTAATCCGTGGCTGAATTGACCACATGGAGCACCAGGCTGATGATGGCCGGTCCTGCTGCAAAGGCCGAGGCCAGGAAGCGCGGACCCATGAGGGGGTTGTTCCAGAATGGCCTTGCCGGAAGTCCCTGGTAGAGAAAGGCCGTGACCATGTGGATGGCAACGGCCCAGCCAATGGAGATAAAGACAAAGGGTTTGTAGTATTTTCCCACGGGCAC
The DNA here is from genome assembly GCA_018816605.1 of Pseudomonadota bacterium. Next base: position 7,075 of record JAHIVS010000565.1, on the reverse strand, counting down.
CCGGTTATGATAATGGCAATAGACAATATAGGCCGGGATAAGGGCGTTGAGGGCCAGGTATCCGTTGAGCACCAGGATGTCCCAGGCCAGAAGGGATGAGGGAAAATTGAGCTGGCCGATTCCCGGAATCAGGTGCCAGAACTGCAGGGGCCGGCCCAGGTCCACAAACACAAAGCTCATGCACATGACCAACGCCCCCACGGCCACCACCTCTCCGATGATGACCACCTTGTGAAGATCCTTGTCATTGAAAATATAAGCAGGAAGGATGAGCATGACGGCTGCTGCCGCCACTCCCACCAGAAAGGTGAAATTGGAGATGTAAAATCCCCAGGACACAATATTGGACATGTGGGTGGCAGCAAGGCCCTGTTTGAACTGGATGACATATCCGAAAACCCCTGTGGCCATGAGGCCCAGGGTTGCGCAAAGATAGAGCTGATACTTGATGGAGCCTGTAAAATTCCATAAAAGGGTATCCCTGATAAAGGTAACCAGGCTTTTTTGTGAATGGGGTTGGTTCATATTTAATCCCTGAAGTTTAATGGGTATGGCCTAATCAATAAAAAACCAGAATTTGGGATCGGTTCCCAAATCTTCCTTAAGCCGGTACACTTTTTTGTTCGCCAGTACAAACCGGATTTCCGAAGCAGGATCCAGAAGGTTGCCAAACACCCTGGCTCCGGTGGGACAGGCTTCGGCGCAGGCGGTCAGTTTCCCCTTCCGGCTTCTCTGGATACAAAAGGTGCATTTTTCCATCATGCCCCGGACCCGCATGCGGTTGCCCAGATAATGCTGTTCTTTTGTGACCGCTTCCTTTGGCACCTCGGGCTGGTTCCAGTTGAAGCGCCGGCCCCAGTAAGGGCAGGCCGCCATGCAATACCGGCAACCGATGCACCAGTCATAATCCACCACCACAATGCCGTCGGGTTCCATCCAGGTCGCTTTGGTGGGGCAGGCTTTGACACAGGGGGGGTTCTGGCATTGGAAGCATTGGACCCCCATATAGAAGTGCCCGGGCCTGGGCACCTCATGGAAAAATTTGCCATCTCCCTGGTCCGGGGACATTTTTCCATGCTCCATCTCAAAGATCCGGATATACTGGGTATTGGATTTGCGGTCCAGATTGTTTTCCTTCACACAGGCTTTGACACATTCCATATACCCTTCACACCGGGTCACATTGAAGGCATAGCCGTAGAGGACATTCTCCTGGGCTTGGCGGGTGGAAATCTTAATATCCGACTGGTCCTTGAGCTTTGCCAGACGCTCCAGGCGGCTTACCGTCCCCAATTGTTCTTCCGGGGTCATGAGCTTGTAATGTTTTTTAAAGTATTCCTGGAATTCCAGGGCAAAGGCTTCGGTGCTGCCCAGAAGTCCTGTGGGCTTGCACCCGCTAATCCCTGCAGCAGAACCGGCTATGGCGGCTGCCCCTTTGAGAAAGGTTCTTCGGGACAAAGGAGTGACCCGATCATTGACCCGATCACTGATCTGGTCACTGCCAGGGCCGGTGTCCGAAAAATTTTCCCGGGGGGTCTCTTTTGTCTTTTTATTGGGATCCATATATATTCCTGTCTATTTAAACGGAGGAGAATAGGTTGCCGGCCATCTTTTTGCAAACCGGGGGGAATGGGGATCATGGCAGGCCGTACAACTCTTCACCACCCGTTGCCCGGCCCAATGGCTCACGGGCTTGCCGTGGGCCCCGCCGACCCAGTCTTTTTTCTGCCTGAAATGGCACTCTCCGCAAAGGGTGTAGGCATGATCCATGTCAATTTTTCTGTTGTTGCTGGTGGTCAGAAAATCCCGGTTCTCCTTGCTGTGGCAGGTATTACAGTCCAGGGGACCGGACGGGCCGCCATGGACAACCTGTTTGTCTGCATGGGAGATTCGGGCGGCATTCTGAACCATGACCTCCTTGTCGTTGTGGCAGGAACTGCATTGGAAGCGTTCTATCTGATCTTTCCGGGTCTGGGTATAAAAGGTGCCGCCCTGGTAGGCAAGCGTCACCTTTACCGTGTTGACGGGAAGGGGGATGGGCGGGTCCATCTTTTTGTCATAGGGGGTTTGGGCTTGCTTGATGCGTTCGTTTATCCCGGGGCCGGCGGAAAAGGCTGTGACCCCAAAGAACAGAACCACCACCACCGGCAATATTCGTACAAGGCTGTTTTTAAACAAGTGCATTTTTCCTTACCACCTCATTGTTGTTTGGGTTGTGGGGCTCTGGTGAACAGACCCGCTGCAACCTGGGGCAAATGACATTGCCGGCAGTTTCCCCGCATGGGGTGCTCCACCCGGAGAACCGAAACCGTTCCCGGTCCCACATGGCAGGCAATACAGTTTTCCCGCATCTGGATGTCATGGGCAATGGGGGGCGGGCTTCCCGCCAGGGCAGACCTTCCCAGCAAGGGGGGCATGACACTTTTCCAGTCAGTGGCCTTGAACATCTCTTCTGTTACAGGTTTTACATGGCATTGCCGGCAATAGGATTGCTCCGGGTGGGGGGTAACCGGGGTAAACCTGTTCATGCTTTGGGTAAACCCGCCTTTGCCGTGGCAGGACAGGCATTCGTAAGGCTGGCCCTTTTCATCTTCAAGGTCATGGACAATATAGGGCGGGGATCCCGGATACTGGCGCAAAGTGTAATAATATTCCAGGGTCCGGGCGGTGGAATTGCCTTCCATATAGGCATAGGTGGTGTCGTCATAGGCGCTGAATATCACACCACCGTTGTGATCAAACGATAGGTCCTGTGTCTGGGCGGCCATTTCCTGGGAGCCTCTTTCCTGGGATCCGATGGACAGGGCTGAAAAAACAATAAAGGGTATGGCCATCGCACAGATCCCTGCAAAGAGAAAAAATAATTTTGCAGGCTTTCTGCTGGGTATTTCCATCATACTTTCTCCAGTTTTACGGCGCATTTTTTATAATCCGGCTGCTTGGATATGGGGCAGAAGGCATCCAGGGTGACCTCGTTGATCAGATAGTTTTCATCAAAGAAGGGAACAAAAACCTGGCCCCTGGAGGGATTGCCCCGTCCGTTGATGTTGGCCTTCATGGCCATTTCGCCTCTTCTGGAAATAATTTTCACCAGACTTCCGTTGACCACCCCCAACGCTTTTGCATCTTCAGGATTGATTTCCACATAGGATTCGGGAACAGCCTTGTGGAGGATGGGGATTCGTCTTGTCATGGAGCCGGTGTGCCAATGTTCCAGCACCCTACCGGTGTTGAGCCAGAAGGGGTATTCTGTGTCCGGGGATTCTGCTGCCGGTTCATAGGGCCGCAGCCAGATCCATGCCCTGTGGTCGGGCTTGCCGTAAAAATCAAAGGAATCGCCATCGCAGGCCGGGTCATATTGGCCATTGTACCGCCACTTTGTTTCCCTGCCGTTCACAAAGGGCCATTGAACCCCGGACCGCTCTTTGAGAAGCTTATAGGGGGCCATGCGATGCTTGGGACTGTCATGGAATCGGGTGTATTCATTCCAGATATCTTCAATATAGGTCTCCTGGCTCCAGGGAAATTGTCGTTCAAACCCCAGGCGCCTGGCCACCTGGATGAGCTGCCAGGTATTGCACATGGCTTCTCCTGGCTTGGGAACCAATTGGGCATTGTGCTGGGTTCTTCTTTCGGAATTGCCGAAAAAACCTTCCCGTTCCACCCAGAGGGCCGAGGGCAGGATGACGTCAGCCACATCCGAGGTGGGGGTGGGATATATTTCTGACACCACAATGAACCGGCCTTCTTTTTTGGCACCGTCCCGGTATCGTTTTAAATTGGGCATGGTCACCATGGGGTTGGTGACCTGGATCCACATGAAAGTGATATCCCCCCGGTCCAGTGCCCTGAACATCTCCACCGTATGATAGGTGGGTTTGGGATCAATGTTTTCCACGGGAACATCCCAGATTTCGGCAGCCATTTCACGGTCTTTTTGGTTCATGACCACCCCGTGGGGCAGCGCGTGGGTCAGGGTTCCCACCTCCCGCACTGTGCCACAGGCAGAGGGCTGGCCGGTCAGGGAAAAAGGAGAGTTGCCCGGACTTGAGATTTTGCCCGTGAGCAAATGGATATTATAGACCAGGTTGTTTATCCAGGTGCCCCGGGTGTGCTGGTTCATGCCCATGGTCCAGAAGGAGGTGACACGTTTGTCCGGGTCGCCGAACAGGGAGGCCAGGTACTTGATATCTTCTGCCGGTACCTTGGAGAGTTTTTCCACACGTTCAGGGGTATAGTCTGCAAGGAAGGCTTTGTAGGCGTCAAAATCTTCTGTCTTGGCCTCGTCGGTGAAGCTGAAATGGTCCTGGGTTCCATAGCCGATATTGGTTTTCCCGGAATGAAAGGAAACATGATTTTTCACAAATTCCCAGTTGACCCAGTTGTTTTGAATGATTTCATGGCAGATGGCGTTGGCAATGGCCAGGTCGGTCTGGGGTTCAAACAGAATGGACTTATCGGCAGCCTGGCTGGACCGGGTCCACCGGGTGGTCAGGTCAATGATCTGTACATGGTTTTTTGATTTTCTATTGGCCAGCATCCGGGAAAAGAGCACCGGGTGCATTTCTGCCATATTGTTGCCCCAGGTGACAAAGACATCGGCATGGTCAATGTCCTCATAGCAGCCCATGGGTTCGTCCAGACCAAAGCTGGTCAAACAGCCGGTGACGGCAGAGGCCATGCAGAGCCTGGCGTTGGCTTCCACATTATTGGTACCGATGCAGCCCTTGAACAATTTGGATGCAGTATATCCGTCGGGAATGGACCATTGGCCTGACCCGTAAATGGCCACGGAATCCTTGCCGGTCTTCTGGATGGATTCCCCCATTTTTTGGGCCACAAGATCCAGGGCTTCGGTGATGGGCGTTGCCACAAGTTCACCGTTTTTTCGCACATAGGCGGTCTTGAACCGGTCATTGCCATATAGAATCTGGACACAATGGTATCCTTTTACGCAACAAAGGCCCTTGTTGACCGAACTATTGGGATCACCCTTGACGGCAACGGCTTTGTCCCCGGAAACACCGACAAGCAGACTGCATCCGGTACCGCAGAATCGGCAAGGTGTCTTGCTCCAGACAATTGATCCGGAAGGCAGGTCTGTTTTCTCCCAGGCGGAAAAGCTGATACCGGGAAAGATGGCGGTGGCAGCTAGTGCCGCACTGTTTAAGGCCATGGCCTTGATAAATGATCTTCTGCTCGTCGTCATGTGCCAAACTCCTTTTGTTAGCGTGGATCTACGCGAATAAAAATTAACCGGGCAAAAATTTAAGTATGTCCAAATGTCATGGACAGGGATTGCAGAGATTCCAATTTTTGTATCCTGTCCAGAAGGTCCTTGTTGGTCTTTTCATCCGGGGTGTCGGTGACCAGGATCAGGACCTCCTCATTTTCAGCAACCTTAATTTCACAGAATCTTTCAGCCAAAAGCGCATCGATTAAGTGCTGTTTTTTGTTGTGTTCCGGATAAACCAGATAACTGAAAATCGGCATTGACACTCCTTCATGTCTAAAGGATAGGTGTAAAATATATCTGTTTTTTGTGAGTACGAATCCCTTTGTGGGAAAGGATCAAAGGGCCAGGTACCACAAAATGGTATTTCATACTAAAACCACATGGCAGAGGGCGTGTCAATTAAATTGTTATCTGCTTTCATAACACGCTGAAATAATTTAATAAAGAGAGATGTAAATAATGTAACGGTTTTTAGCGATATCTGTTACACCTCCTTTTGAAGAGGCCAATTTTAAAAAAACACAAGGGAGGTCGGCCCTCGTGGGACCGATGGTTTTACAAAAAGTGTTTCCTTTTCTCCGTGTAATAGGCCATACCGGCACAGGCGTGGCAGAGAATCCGGCCCTGATTGCGGACCTCTTTTTGATCCCTCAGGACGATACCGCAGCTGTCACAGGCGGTTTTAAAGGCAGAGGGACCCGGCATATCCGCAGCCGGGATATTCACACTGACCTCCTGGACCTCAAACAATTCTGACAGGGGCATTATTTTATAGGCCTCCAGCTGCCGGGCATGGAGATCCTCCACATGGGGGGCAAAGGCTGCGGCTTTTGTTCTTGCGGACTCCGTGGAGACTATCCGAAAGGCTTTTTGGGTGGAAAGGTTGACAAAGGTTGCGGCCATAATCCCGTAATCCTTGAATTTCAAGGACCGTCTGCCAAGCTTTACGCCGGTGACATAGGAGATGGCGTCGGTTGCGCACCGGTCAATTTCCACATAGACGATGAGTTTTTTGATGTCCCGGGTCTCTTTTGGGTTTTCAAGTCCCACAAGTTCAAGTCCCAATAATGCCATGCGAACCCCAATGACCTGGCCCGGGCAGAGGTGGCCGTGTTCTTTTGCAGATCCGGCCAAAAGGGTTTGAAAGTCATTCATAAATTATTTCCCGTCTTTTTCCAGCACTTCATCCACCCAGTGCATGGCCGCAATCATGTTGGGAAAACCGGTGGTGGAAAGGGCAAGCAGCACGGCGTGGCTGATTTCTTCCTTGGTGGCACCGGTTTCCAGGGCTTTTCGGGTATGGGACATGACCGCCCCCCTGGAATTGGACCCGATGGCAATGCCCAGTTTGACAAGGTTTTGGGTTTTTTCATCCAGGGGTCCGGATTCCCTTACCAGGGTTCCCATTTCCTTGTAGGCCTTAAAAATTTCAGGATAGGCAGTTGAAAAATCTTTATATTTTTTGGGAAGATACATGGGACCTCTCTTTTAAAGAAAATTAAATGTCAATCGGCCCGGCAATTGTACGGTCAGTTTTAGGCCAGGTGTTGTCCGGCCCGCGGATTTGAGCAAAACAACCCAAGCACAGGTAAGGGTATAATCCGCATACTGAATAGCCGCATACCGAATACCAGATAGGATATCGTATTCTGCAGTAAATTAAAACCTCAAAATCAATTGGGTGATCTCATTTGCCAGCAAAGAGTGAAGGGAGAGTGATTCAAACTATCGGTTTTTATTATCATTTTTAGTCTGAATTTAGGTGCGCTTTAATCTGTCACTATTATCTTGCAAATGATTGAACAAGTGGTTCAGCTGATAACAGCCTGACAAGGGGGG
>JAHIVS010000564.1 GCA_018816605.1 Pseudomonadota bacterium | reverse complement strand
CGTGTGCACATGGCCGACATCGGTCATCCCGTGGCGGGCGACAAAAAATACGGGGCAAAAACAGATCCATTGGGTCGCCTTGCCCTGCACGCCTATTACCTTGCTTTTGACCACCCGACCATGGGAAAGCGTCTGGAGTTTCAGATCAAAATGCCCGGGAAATTCAATACATTTTTCCCGAAAAAATCAGGTGACTGATGATTACCGCTTTGGGAAATGCCGCACCAATTTATAACTTGACTTTTAGAAAATTTGCAGTACACTAATTTCGATAAGCCGCGGGGTGGAGCAGTCCGGTAGCTCGTCGGGCTCATAACCCGAAGGTCACAGGTTCAAATCCTGTCCCCGCTACCACGTAAATTCAAGGATTTAAGGCATTAAGCTTTAAGTCCTTTTTTTTATTTTTCTACCCTATTTTGACCTAGATGTATTTTTTTGCCGCCCACAAAGTCAAACAGTATCAAAGAAATTACCCACTCTCCCCACTTTTTACTTGCAAGGCACAAAAAAAACAGCAACTGATCGACAGTGGGCGCCGCCTATTTTTTTTCGATTGACTTGCCTTTCACGATTTATTCTTTCATTAGCGCCTCACGCCGCCTGCGGCGGAGGTTTATCATGAAGTAACTTTCCTCAATGGCATTTTTCTTTGCCCCGCACACCGTGCATTGACAGCCTTCTGGAAACGAAAATCAACGAGATATTAATGAGTTCCAACCATGTGCCAAACCCCATGATTGATGAACCATTAAGACAAACCGGCAACCCTTTGTCGATAAAACATGCTTAAAACATTGCTTGTGAACTTCACTGCAATCTTTTATAGTTAGGCGAATCATGAAAATGAAAAATTTGCGCCGGAAGGAGTCATCAGACTGTAAGGCATTAATGTCCACACCTCTTAAAGCCGATATGCAAAGGGTTCCCATTGAATTTACTGCGATTTCGAGATATTAGTCTCAAATGGAAGCTCATTATCCCTTTCTTTTTCCTTGCAATCATAGGGGCCGCCTTCCTGTTTGCGGTTTCCTATCGTTTCCAGAACAGCCTCATCCACGTCAACGAAGCAAAACGGCTGAGAGATCAATATCAATATTTTCTGGACGATATTGTGTTCAAGGAAAACATGGGCCTGAGCCTTGCCTATACGGTGGCAAAAAACCCTGATGTAGCAGCGGCCTTCGCCGCAAGGGACCGCGGCCGGTTGATTGAGCTTCTGCTGCCGGTCTATGAGAGCTTGCAGAAGGATTTTGGCGTCAAGCAGTTTCATTTTCATATACCACCGGCCACCTCTTTCCTGCGTCTTCATGCCTTGTCCCGATTCGGCGATGATATGGAATCCTACCGGCATACGATCAATCTGGCCCGGCAAAGCGGCACAGGGGTGAGTGGCATAGAGCGCGGGGTTTTTGGTCTCGGCATACGAAGTGTGGTGCCCGTGTTTCATGAAGGCAGGCAGATCGGCACCTTTGAGATCGGGCTTTCCTTGGAACAGTCTCTCCTGGATCAATTCAAGAAAAACTATGGAACGGATTTTCTGCTTTATATTCGGGAGGCCCCTGAGGTAAAAAGTCCCAAGATTTTTGCTTCGACCATGGAAAAGGGCCTTCTTACCACTGATTTTTTCAATCGCTGTTATGATAACGGAGAAGTATTACTTCAGGAAGGCAAACTGGATGGTCGCCATGTCGCCAGCATTGTTGGCCCGATCCGCGATTTTTCCACCCAGGTGATAGCGGTGGTTGAGATCAGTGTTGACAGAAGTCCTACCCTGGCTCTTCTCAAGCAATACGGGACAATTGCCTCTGTCATCGGCTCTATTGCCCTTATCTTTTCCATCATTTTCATCTGGTGCGTATCCATCATTTTTGTAAAGCGCATCCGTGAGGTTGTGAAGGCTTCAGAAGAAATCGCCGCAGGCCGGCGCGATACCATGATTCCAGAGGAAAGCGCTGACGAACTGGGAACAATGGCCCGTTCCATCAACAAGATGCTCTCTTCGCTGGAAAAATCACGTAAACGGCTCAAGAATTATTCACATAATCTGGAGGTCATGGTTGACCAGCGCACGCGGACCCTTAAGGAATCCGAGAGAACGTATCGCACCCTGGTCGAAAATGTGCCGTTGATCGTCTATATGATTTCAGCAGACGGGGCGGTCGTTTTTTTAAACAAAGCTGTTGAACAGATGATGGGGATGTCACCTGAGCAGTTGAACGGCCATCATTCATTATGGAATGAGCATCTGCATCCGGATGACCGGGCCCGCGTCGTTGCCCGTCGCGAGGAATGTCTGCGGGAGGGAAAAGATCTCCATATCGATTACCGGATGATTCACACAGATCACCATATCGTCTATGGGGTTGAACATGCCGTTGCGGTATATGACGGGGATAATGAATTTATGCGGATGGATGGTATTGTCATCGATGTGACGATCCAGAAAGAACTGCAGGAAAAAATTCTTCAATCCGAGGAACTGGAAACCCTGAGTCAGGTTTCCTCCCGCATGGCCCACGAACTGAGGAATCCTCTTACCGCCATCGGAGGGTTGACAAGAAGGTTAATCAAATCTTTCGACGAATCGGACCCGAGAACCATAAAGGGCGAATTGATCATAGAGCAGGTGGAAAAGCTCGAAAGAATTCTGCTGATGATGCTGGCCTATATCGGTCCCCAGTCCGTTCTTCTGCAGCCCGCCGACCTCAATACAGTGGTATTGAAAGCGGTTGATACTGTCACGTCGGAATACCCTGATAAAGACTTTTCCGTCAAAGCAAGCTTTGATGAGAGAATCCCCCAGCTGCAACTCGACCCGAGTAAATTAAAAACCGTGCTGATCAACCTAATGGAAAACGCCTATCATCGCATGGGTCAGAAAGGTGATATGAATGTGACGACAAGAAAGATCGGCGAACATGCGGCAATCACTCTTTCCTACAGAGTGCCCTTTATCTCAGACGATGATATTAAAGACTTTTTCTATCCCTTTGCCGTAGCCTATCCCTTTGCCAAAGGGGCGACAAACGGAGATATCATGGATGTGCCCATTGCCAAGGTCGTTATTCATAACCACGGCGGCATTATAAACGTTGGCAAAGAAGATGATAATGTTGTGTGGATTGATATCTCTCTTCCTCTCAAGCTTGAGGCCTCTGCTCTGTAGCCCGGTTCCTGAAAAGAATCGTAATCACATAGCAAAAACATCAAAAAAACAAGGGGTACCCGAAATCCAGGGCGTCCCTTGTTTTTTTGATTAAAGTGACCGCTTTTGAGAATAGATGGCACTTGAACAAGGGTTCACAAGTCAATGCCCCTTGTAATATTTGTTCCATATGTTATTGTGCAAATATATTTGGTTGCATTCTTTTTTTTAAAAAAAATAGCGGGAGCAAATCTGGATGGATTACACAGGCGAACCACATCTCCAGCCGCAAAATAAGGGAAATGACCCGAGGTTTGTTCAGTTTCAGACAATCCTCAAAAATTTCCGTATCATCTTTCGCCCTGCCCATGCCCATTGCCGTTGGGTAGAAAAAGAATCAGGGCTCTCTGCCGCCCAGTTATGATTGATGTTGGAGTTGTTCAATGAACCGGGCCTGACGGTATATGGTCTGGCCAGAGTTTTGTCTATTCATCAATCCACCTGCAGCATATGCTTGACAAGATCCAGGGAAAAAGGCTGGCCTACCGGGAACGCTCCATCAGTGATCAAAGGGTCGTTCGTCTCTATCTCACTGAAAAAGATTCCACTTTACTGGCAAAAGCACCGCAACCTGCCCAGGGCGCATTAGCTGATGTCTTATTACGCTTGCCGGTCGAGGTTCTGAGTGAGTTGGAATCTGGATTAAATCAATTTGTTGATGCCCTAAAAGTTATCGACAAAAAAGCAGGCATGCTACCAATTACTGAATAAAAAGAATACACGTAAACAAACAAAAACAGATAAATCGAAATATAGTAAACAAGGATATCACCACCAATATAATGAATTCGGATCCTGCACAAGATAACACTCAAACTCGACCTTGCTTTTCTTACGCTCTAAAAACTTATTTTTGCTACTGGTCACCCGTGCTCTTAAAAAGCGGTCACAATAATTTCCCCTGACATCTTCTCCGAGAACCTTCCGCTCTCATTGTGCGCATAAGCTGCCTTGCCAGCTGACACAAAACTACAATACTCAATACTACCAAAACCCATAGATAGCTAGCCATCGTAAATATGTCGATGCTGTTGGTTATAATTTTTGCCCGAATTCTCTTTGGGCATTTTTTTAGGAGATCATGTCATGGAGACGCAATCCTCCACGTATAATGTTTCACCAGAGAAAAAAACATTCCTCGCAAAAGGATCATCTCAGCCATTGACCTATAGACCGGGCTTTGATCTGGATTTTGTGGAACGACTCCTGGGACGACGGCAAAAAAAAGAACTTCCACGTACCAGTCGTATACGCCTCGCTATTCAGCAAAACCGTTTGCGAGAACTTATCAGACCGCGGGTAATTTGGAAGGAGCTTTCTATTGCCCGGACAGACAAAACAGGTGTGACGCTGACGGATGGCACGGTTTTTCAGAGTCGAAAAATGGCACAGGCTCTCCAGGGAGCTACTCGAGTGGTGGGCTTTATTGCCACAGTAGGCAAACAAATAGACCGGGAAGTCGCGAGTCTGATGATTGGCGGAGAGCTTGCCCACGGGTATGTGGCCGACTCCTTGGGCTCCGGTGCGGTGGAAAACCTGGCTGACCGCTTTCATACCGACATAGCCAAGGCCGTTGCAATGCAAGGCCAATCTGTTGGTTTACGATTTTCTCCAGGTTATTGCGACTGGCCAGTGGCCGACCAGCAAAAGCTTTTTTCCTTGCTGGATAATGAAGCGGTGGGGGTGAAACTGAGTGACACCTCCCTGATGCAGCCCCGTAAATCAATATCAGCTGTTTTCGGTATTTTTGATAAAAAAAACGCATCACCGGAAAATAGTAAACATAACCCCTGTCGACGTTGCGGGAAAAAAGACTGCATAGCCAGGCGGGTTGAGGCTGTCCCGCCCGTCACACGGAAATGATTTTCACAAGGAGTAATTCATGAAGGTTCGCAAGGGGTTGGCTGGGGGGCAATACACCCCACTGACACAGGAAGACATAGACAAGATCCATCAGGCCTCCATGGAAATTTTTGAGGAGGTTGGGGTACAAGTCAATTACCCGGCCGCCCTGGAGCGTTTTGCTGCGGCCGGCGCCGAGATCGACCATGCAACCAATATAGTCCGGATGAAAGCGGAACAGGTTGAACACCTCCTGACAACGGCCCCGGAAGAAATCACCCTTTGCGGACGGGATAAGTCAGGTTGCCAAGATCTGAACATCGGCAGCAACAGAGTCTATATGGGCACCGGCGGTACCGCCCTTAATGTTCAGGAGCCTGGTTCCACCGAGTCTCGCCGAGCCGGATTGCGCGATGTCATGAACATGGCCCGCATGGTGGAACGTCTGGAAAATATCCATTTCTATATGCTCAATGTCTATCCCTATGATCTTCCGGTGGAGGAAATTGATGTCAATCGCTTCGGCGCTGCTCTTAACCGGACCAGAAAGCACATCATGGGCGGGGTCTATACGGTGGAGGGGGTTCGTAATGTGATCCATATGGCAGAAAAAATCGCCGGTTCCCCGCAAGCCCTGCGTGAACGGCCATTTATCTCCATGGTCGCCTGCCCTATCAGCCCTTTCAAGCTGGATGAATCATACGGTGAATTGGCCATAGAGGCAGCCATGAATAATATTCCGGTGGTGGTGCCGGCTGAACCCCTTTGTGGTGCCACGGCGCCGATCACCCTGGCCGGGAATTTAGTAATTCAAAATGTCGACACCCTGGCCGGCATCATCATGACTCAGCTTGCCAACCCTGGTGCCCCGGTCATGTATGGCTGTATCTCCTCAATTACCGATCTGCGCGATATGAAATACCTGTCCGGCGCCGTGGAGATGGGGTTGATGAATGCGGCCGCCGCCCAGATGGCGCAGTTTTACAAGCTTCCATACTACGCCACTGCCGGAATGACGGACTCCAAGGCTATTGATGCCCAAGCCGGCTATGAATCAGCCATCACCTCCACCCTGGTTGCCCTGGCAGGCGCCAATTTCATCCACGATGCGGCAGGTTTTGTGGAATTCTGCCTGACCGCCTCATATGACAAGCTGGTGGTGGATAACGAAATAATCGGCATGGTCATGCGAGCTGTCGAAGGTATTGAGGTCAACGATCGGACATTGGCTCTGGATGAAATCAAAAAAGTGGGCCCGGGCGGCCATTTTGTCTCGTCGCGTCATACCAGGAAATACATGCGTACCGAGCATTATCAGCCACAGCTTTCCAACCGTGACACCAGGGAGCAATGGCAGGCTGCAGGTTCCCGGGATGCCTGTCAACGTGCCAGTGAATATGCCACAGGCGTCTTAAACAGTGAGCCGGAGAATGTGCTGCCACAGGAAATCAGAACCTGGATCAAGGATAATATCCCGGGAATACAGTCTTTCATTATGGAATAGGACTGGTTACAGAAAAAAAGAGGGAGTAATGATTACCATCGCTGAAAAAATAAATGCCTCCATCCCATCGGCTAAGAAGATTATCGAGAGTCGGGACGAGGAAAGGCTCATCGAACTGGCTCGCAGTCAAGCCGAGGCAGGCGCTGATTATATTGATGTCAACGTCGGTACCGGCAGCGGCAGCCAGGAGGACGAAATGGCGGCCATGGCCTGGGCCGTAACCACCATTCAAAAAGAAATCGATACCCCGCTCTGTATCGACAGCGCTGACTACAAGGTTCTTGAAGCCGGTCTAAAGGTTCGAGATGAGCGCCCCGCTTTAATCAACTCCACCAAAGGGTCGGACAAATACCTCACTGACGTGATATCGCTGGCCAAGGTGTATGACAAACCGTTGGTGGGACTGGCCATGGATGAGGATGGAATCCCGAAGACCGTGGAAAAACGGGTGGAGGCCTGCCTGAAGATAGCCGATGCCTGCAATCATTTCGGGGTGGACACCGCCAATCTCTTCTTCGACCCTCTGGTACTTCCGGTTGCAACCGATGTCAACCAGGGCAAGATAACCCTGGATACGATTACGGCGATTAAGCAGGCGATCCCGCAGGCAAGGACTGTGATGGCTGTTTCCAATGTCTCCTTTGGCCTGCCGAAACGCCATATCTTCAATACGGCATTCCTGCATATGGCCATTATGGCCGGACTTGATGCCGCCATATTAAACGTGTTAGACCAGGATCTCGTTGGCGCTGCCAAAACCGCCGAGGCTATTATGGGCAGTGATCGTCATTGCCGTAAATATTCTCGGTTCTGGCGTAAACGATAAGGTAAGTATTCAGGTGCATGTAAGAAAGGAAAACCCTATGACTGATTTTCGACAGGGGAATATTGTTAAGCCCTATGAACGTTTAAACTTAGAGCAGATGGCCACAATCCATGAATCGACATTGGCCATCCTGGAAAACCCCGGTATCTGGTGCTATAACCGGCGTGCAGCCGAACTTTTCGAAAAACATGGCGCCACCAGTCGTTATGAGGAGCAAAATGGCACTCCCTGTTGGCGTGTGCGCTTGCCCCGTGATCTCATCACCACGGCCATTGCCATGGCGCCTTCCAAGGTGGT
>JAHIVS010000563.1 GCA_018816605.1 Pseudomonadota bacterium | reverse complement strand
TGGGGTACACATTATATCCTCCCCGGATGATCATATCCTTGACCCGGTCCACAATATAAAAATATCCGTCTTCATCTTTTTTCCCCAGATCACCGGTATGAAACCAGGAGGTTCCGCCAAATGCTTCGGCCGTGGCCTCTGGTTTATTGTAATACCCTTTCATCACATTATGCCCCCGGATGACCAATTCCCCCACCTCCCCCACTGCCACAGGCTTGTGGTCATTGTCAAAAATATCCACCTCCACTCCCCAGATGGGGGTGCCGATGGACCCGGGTTTTCGCTCCTTGGTGGGATGGCTGAAGGTGGCAACCGGACAGGTCTCGGACAGACCATACCCCTCCAGAATGGGAATCTTGTATTTTTTCTCAATACCCTTAATAATTTCAAGGGGCAGTGAAGAGGCACCGGAGATGCCAATTCGAAGATTTTTGGCAATTGTTTCATTATCAAATTTGCCTTCTTTGTCCGGATAATTCAGCAGTGCCCAGTACATGGTGGGAACCCCGGCAAAGACGGTGGCCCCATCATTTTGTATGGCGGACAGCACCGCTTCCGGCGTAAACTTAGGGATCAGGACCAGGGTGTTGCCCGACAAAAATCCGGCATTCATCTGACAGGTCTGGCCAAAGGAATGGAACAGGGGCAGGACGATGCAATGGACATCATCCTGGGTTGCCTGGAGCAGATGACGGGTGCCGATGGCATTCATGGTCATGTTGGAATGGGAAAGCTCTGCGCCTTTTGGAAAACCGGTTGTGCCAGACGTATAAAGAATGACAGCGGTATCTTCGGGGTGGGTCAATTCGGTATCACAGACAGGGGAAGCACCGTTAATCAGCTGGCCCAGGGTCTTGGTGCCTTCGATGGGGGATGGGGCGGCAGGATCCGCCGTAATGACAAAAAATTGTTCACAGGTATCTGTCTGATCAAACCCGGCAAATCCCTCCTGGGCCATGGGAAGCTCCGGGGTTCCCTGGAAACAAAAATAGGCCTTGGCCTCACTGTCCTTGAGATGATAGGCGATTTCCCGCCCCTTGAGCAGCACATTCAACGGAACCACCACGGCCCCTGTTTTTAAAATTCCATAATACACCATGGGAAAATAGGGCAGATTCAGACAGCTCAAGGCCACCTTGTCCCCCTTTTGAATCCCTATTTTCTTCAAGGAATTGGCCACCATATTGACCATACCGGCCACCTGGGAAAAGGTGAAACTTTTATCTTGAAAAATAATGGCTTTTTTGTCGGGAAACTCTTTTGCGCTGTGTTCAAAAGTACTCACCAGATTTAACATTGAATTCCTCCTTAAGATTATGGTTGCTGTTCTGACCGGATTAAAAATGAACGCTATCCCATGCCCCGGGTTTGGTCAAGGGGCTGGGTGGAAAAAATCAGGATGTTGGAAAGCGCTTGGGGCAATGCATCAAAATCAAGGGGGGCCATTGTCGACCGGTTTCCCTTTGACCAGGCAATCAAAATTTTCTCAAAAATATTGTACATTTTTTAAGAAATAGAATATAATCCGGCATATTCCGTAAGACTCATTTCTTTTCTGATGTACACGTCTGTTCAGCTGCCTGTCACACTTACATTTTTTAAATCCATTTTTTTAAAAGGAGAGAAATCATGACTGACAGTACTTACAAAATCATCGATCTGGTTGGATCAAGCCCCACATCATGGGAAGATGCCGCGGCAAACGCCATTAAAAGGGCATCAAAATCTTTAAGGGATTTACGAATCGCAGAGGTCACCAAGCTTGATATCAAAATCGAAGACGGCAAACCGGCGCAATTCAGAACCAATATGCGCATCTCTTTCAAATATCAAGACTAAGCTTAAGGCAATTTAAAGACAACGAACTTTCCGTGGCCTGGTATTTTTCCAGGCCACGGAAGTTTAAACGGCTTATTGGGTTTTAAACCGGTCCAGCAGTTCATGCAGGGATCCTGCCAGCTTGCGCAGATCCTGGGAACTGACCGTCACCTCCTGGGTGTTGGCCTGGAGATCCAGAGCCGCTTGATTCACCTGACCGATATCCTGGGTAATATCGGCGACAACCGCGGAACTCTGGGCCACATTCTCATTCACCTCCGCCAGGCCCTGGGATGCCTGGGATACGTTATCGGCGATCTCCCGGGTGGCCGCAGATTGCTCTTCAATTGCCGTGGCAATGCTGGAGATGATATCATTAATTTCATTGATTACCGTGGATATGGCGTTAATCTGCCCGATGGTGGACGAGGTGCTCTGCTGAATCCCTTCCACCTGTTTTCGGATGTCCTCGGTGGCTGAGGCGGTCTGGTTGGCCAGATCTTTAATCTCACTTGCAACCACGGCAAAACCCTTTCCGGCCGCACCTGCCCTGGCCGCTTCAATGGTGGCATTCAAGGCCAATAAATTGGTCTGCTCGGAAATTTCAGCGATGGAATTTGTCACGGTACTGATGGCGCTGGCAGCACTGCCAAGTCCGGCCATGGAGGTATTGGCCTCTCCGGCCTGGGTCACGGCCCGGAGGGTGATGGTCCGGGCAGTTTCTGCATTTTTTGCGATTTCATTAATTGTCGCCGACATTTGCTCTGCGGCCGTGGCCACCATATTGGTATTCTGGGTGGTCTCTTCCATGGCAGCGGCCACCGAGGAAAATCCGGCATTGACCTCCTGGGATGCCCTGGAAACATCCCCGGCTTTTTTCGCCGTATCTTCGGAACGCCCCTTCATGGCCTGGGCAATGTTCAACAATGTATCAGAAGAGGTATTGACCATGCCGGCAGTTTTGACCACCTCAATAATAATGATTTTCAGTTTTTCGATAAAGGTATTGAACCAATGGGCCATTTCCCCGATTTCATCCTGGGTGGTAACACTCAGCTTTTTGGTGAGATCCCCCTCTCCCTCGGCAATATCCTTGAGCATACTGGTAGCAGACAGCAGGGGATTTGAAATGGATCTGGCAAAAAAGAAGGCCAGCACCATAAAGACCAGAAAGACAATAAGCCCAATGGTGACCATGAGCATGAGCATTCTATAAACCCCTACCATGACCTCTGATTTTTCGACCAGTCCGATCAACTTCCATTTAAACCCGGGCATGGTATGGACCACCGCCAGATACGGGGTGTTTTCAATCACAACTTCCAGATTGCCCGAGTCAATTTTATCCAGTTCAGCAAAGGCCGGGATATCGGTTTCCGCCATTTTTTTAAAATTGGTCTTTTCATTCCTGGGATTGGCCAATATCGCCCCATCATCCTGGACCATCATGACAAAGCCGTTTTTCCCCATTTTAATCTGTTTGATAAAATCGGTTAACCCGCCAAGGCTCATGTCCACACCCACCACCCCAACCACCTCCCCGGTCGCAGGCATAATCGGTTTCATCATTGAAATCCCGGTGGCCCCTGTGGAGAAAAGATAGGCAGAAGAAAGGGTGGGCTTGGCCGGTGTTTTTAATGCTTCCTCATACCAGGGTCGTTTTCTGGGATCGTATCCAGCCGGCATAGCACTGGTCCCGGAGGTGATAAAGCCCCCCCATTTGCTCCCAAGATAGACCTCCACATAGGCAGGGTTGTTCTGGGAAAACAATCTTAAAAAGTTGACAATCGTTTTTTCTTTGTCATTAATACCCAGGGACTCGGCTGTGACATCCTTTGTCTGGTTCACATAGGAGGTCATGGATTCGTCCATCTGATGCGCCAGGGAGGAATCCGCAATCACCGAGGCGGTTACCAGGGCATCATTCAAAAGAATGTCAATGGCCTTGTCAATATGGTTGAGTTCTTTTTCAGCAGATTCATTATACAGGTTAACAGCAGATTTTTTGATCTGAAGCCCCAAAAAAACACAGATCAAAAGAATAGGGATCAATATGGACATGGCAAAGGAAAAATACAATTTTTTTTGGATGGTAAGCTTCATAATCGCTCCTTTCAACAATAGTACAATTTATAAAGAAATGGGCACACCCATTCACAAATTTTAAAAAAGCGAATCGACTGGGGACTTAAGGATCAACAAATTCAACAATTAATGACAGGATTTGTCCCAAATGCCATACACTGATTGTGCCGCGATAGCGTTTAATGACACCAGTATCCTTTGAAACCCATAACAAGTCAAGGAAAGAATCATCCTGTCGACTGGACACTCCAACCTTAAAAACCAAGAACTTCTGGTATAAAATCAGGCGGTGAATATCTTTTGCACCAAAAACTGCATTACCCTTTGTCCAGTACTTCGCGCACCTTGCAAGCCAGTTCCTCAGCCATGATCGGTTTTTGAAGCGCACCATGAATCCCTGATTCTCTAAGTTTTTGGAGAACAGCACCGTAACCGGTCCAGATAATGACCTTCAGCTCCGGTTTGATTTTGCGCATCTTTTCGCAGAGGTCGATCCCCGATATCTTCGGCATCATGAAATCGGTGATCAACAGGTCACAACTATCCGGATTCCGCTTCAGGAAAAGCTGGGCGGCATCACCGTCACTGAAAATGGAGATACGGTAACCCAGGCCTTCGAGCAACCTTTGGCCGAATTCCAGGATATCCAGCTCGTCGTCCACCAGCATGATCCCTTCGTTGCCCCGGGGAATCTTTTGGGAGACCTGTGGGATTTCACGCTCCTTCATCAGGATGGCAGGAATATAAATACAAAACTCAGTCCCCCCGGCGGGACAGCTTTTTACCTCAATGGTCCCTCCATAATCCTTAACGATGCCATGCACCATCGACAACCCCATGCCCGTTCCTTTACCCTTTTCCTTTGTGGTGAAATAGGGGTCGAAGATCCGGTCTATATTCTCCCGGGCAATACCACAACCGGTATCCTTGATTCCGATTCTAATGTATTTATCTCCTCCTGAATCAGGATCACTTTCGGCATCCACCTTGCCCGGCTGTGCCCTGGAGAGGCTGACAGTCAAAGTTCCCCCTTTCTCTTCCATTGCATGGGCTGCGTTTGTACAGAGGTTCATGATGATTTGTTGGATCTGGACCGGGTCGGCCATGACATTGTCGATGGGTCTTTCGATCTCACTTACGATGTGGATATTGACAGGAATGGTTGATCGCAGTAACTTGAGGGATTCCCTGAGCAGAGGTCCCACCTGCAGCGGCATCACCTCCAATTTCTCTTGCCTGCTGAAGGTGAGAATCTGACTGACCAGATCTTTGGCTCGCATTCCGGCTTTGAGTATCTTTTCAATATTCGCCCGGATCCTATGCTCTTTCTCCAGTTCCATAAGTGAAAGCTGGGAAAAGCCTATCACAGCAGAAAGAATATTGTTGAAATCATGGGATATCCCTCCGGCCAGGGAGCCGATCGCTTCCATTTTCTGGGCCTGTGCCAGGGCGATCTGCAGTCTTTTGGCATTATTTTCCGCTGTTTTTCTGGCGGTAATATCGAGAAACATCGATCGTGCTCCCCACTCTGCGCCATTCGCGTCTTTTTCAGGCAGGGCCCTGAACAGGGAATAGACGGGGTTGCCGTTCTTGGCGATCAGGCTGCATTCCCGGGTGGTGCTCGGTCCGATCATGTCGTTTGCGTAACTTCCGTTGCTGAAAAATTCCTGCTTCGACTCAATGGAAAAATAGCCCTGCAGGGGCGTATCGACCACCTCCTCTTGACGATAACCGAGCAGTTCGAGAAAAGTATTGTTTGCCTCGAGGATATACCATTCATCATCCCGTTTTTCGGTGATCACGTACATCACCGGCGCCTCGTTGAACATATCGCGAAACCGTTGTTCACTGGTTGTCAGAGCGTTTTCCCAAGCCTTGCGCTCGCTGATGTCCATGAGAACACCGTAATAAGCCAACCCTCCTTCCTCCCGCTGGGGAGCGGCATTGCCGGAAAACCAGATCGGCTTGCCGTCTGGCGTAAGAAAGCGTCCCTCGTACTTCCATGGACCACAGGCGGTTGCCGCATCATTAATTGAGGCAAGGAAAATTTTCTTCTCATCGTCAGGTATCCCGGATAGAAACTCTATACTCCGCTTATGGCTGTCCGGGGCAATACCAAAATAATGAGCGAGTTTTTCACTGGCATAGTCAAGGATAAAGGTGCCCTTCTCAGTGCCCTTCAGCCGACAGACCACCCCGGGGATATTGGCGGTGATATGCTTGAGTTTCTGCTCGCTGAGCCGGATCTTTCTGGCTTGTTCGTAGGACTCGGTAATGTCCCGGAAGACCAGGACCACCCCGATGCTGTTGCCATCCGTGTCGCGGATAGGGGCACCACTGTGGGCAATCTGATATTGTATACCGTTCCGGGCAACCAGGATGGTGTGGTTGATCAACGCTTTCATTTTTCCCAGAGTCAGGGTTGCGGCCGAAGGTTCCGGATTGCGCCCGCCGGTGGTGGCGTCAAGAAGATGATAGACCTCCTCTATCTGACGACCCAGGGCTTCTTCTTTGGACCAGCCGGTCAGTTGGCAGGCCATGGGATTAATCCGGACGATGCGTCCATCGAGATCGGTGCTGATGACCCCGTCACTGATCGAATCGAGGGTGATGCGCAGATTATTTTCACTGAGCCGGAGTTGCTCTTCGGCTCTTTTTCTGGCGGTGATATCAACGAGAAAGCCCTCAACATAGGGCTGTCCGCTGTCGGTGTCCCGCAACCATCGCGCGTTGATGCTGACATCAATGATCTTGCCGTCCAATCGTCGGAAGCGGGTTACAAAATCATTGAGGCAGCCCTCTCTTTTGAGCGCTTCGAGAAATTCCACCCGGGCTTGCGGCTCGACATAGAGCTGACGGCCCAGGTCGTTGATCTGGGAAATCATATCCTCGGGAGAAGGGTAACCCAAAATCTCTGCCAGGGCAGCGTTTGCGGTCAGGACACGCCCCTGTTTGCTGGTCTGGAAGATACCGTTGAGGGATTGGTCAAAAATGTATCGGTATTTTTTTTCGGAACGAACAAGGCGATCGATCGAGTTCTGTTCGGCTATCATGGCCGTGATCATCTTGACTGCGATCTTGGCCAAAGGGCGGGCAAACTCCAGTTTGCCGGTTATCCCGAATCCCGCCACTATCTTTCCATCAATTTTGATGGGGAAACTGTAACCCTCGCGGACCAGACAATTCTCCCTGGCTTCGGCCTCGGTCACTGCGTACGCTTCCACCTCCCCTTGCATAATCCTCAGCGCTCCGGTGTGAAGATCGCCAATCCGACTTGTGTCGGTTGCTCTGATAATGTGACCGTCGGTTCCGTAAATCAAGACGGGGAACCCGGTTTCCTTCTCAATGACATTTATAAACTCACTGATTAATTCCCAGACCCTATTTGATTTGATCATTCTTGCTCCTTGCCTGAAACGGCCATAGCCAAATGAAACCTCTCGTTTATTGTCGGAATGCCGGGGAACGTTCAATTGTCAGCGTGTAAATCTATTATAGATGGAGAAATATTTTTACCTTTTCACACCTCAAGCTCAGAAATCGCCTTGCTATTGGTGTAAGTATATTAAGGTAAGAACTTGCGTTCTGTCAAGTCAAGTTCAATGTCTCCATCTCCTCAATTGCATGGATCGAAGCTTTCTTCTTATCTTATCATGTCGAAGGGTTCAGGGGCAAACACGCCTATATTTTATAAGTTGAAGAAAAAAATCCTTGCCAATATCAAATGATCCCGTTAATCTGCCTACCTTTAACTGCTCCCTTATAACCATGCTTAAAAAGAATACGGAAAAGCCCGCATCCAAGAACTTGCCGAAACAAGGGCAAACCATTTTTGATAAAAACTAAGCGGCAAGGATTTAACAGATGATTGTGATTGAACGAATAAAAAAACAATGGTTTCTCACGGGAATTGTTCTGGTCTTTCTCCTGGTTATTCTGGATAAAACAGCCACCCTTGCCCGGGCCGGAAT
>JAHIVS010000562.1 GCA_018816605.1 Pseudomonadota bacterium | reverse complement strand
TTCAACCGGGTTTCTTTACTTTCACCGGGTAACCCCAGCATAAACCCGCTGCCAACCTGGAATCCGGCCGCCCGGATATCTTCCAGGGCCTTGAGGCGATCTTCCAGAGAATTCTCCCGCAGTAAACGATGGAGGACCGGATCCGCCGTTTCAAACCGCAACAGATAGCGGTCTGCCCCGGCGTCCCTCATCTTAACATAATCCTCCCGGCAGCGTATGCCGCAACTTAAGGTGATGGCAGCATCGTGGCATCCCTGGGATTTGATCGTTTTTACAAGCCGACAGATTCTATCGGTTGTAAAGTTGCGATCTTCACCTCCCTGGAGAACAAAGGACCGAATACCCCGTTGATACCCTTTTTGAACGGTGGAAAGGATCATGGCTTCGGTCATGCGATACCGGGTCACCCTTTGGTTTCCCCTTCTGATACCGCAATAGAGGCAGTCATTGGTGCAAAAATTTGTGAATTCAATCAATCCCCTTAATAAAACATCCTTGCCATGCACTTGTCGGCAAACCCGATTTGCCTGGCAAATCAGCTCCTGGGTGGAGGCATTGTGGAACAGATCCATAATCTGCTCCGAAGAAAGGGGGACGGGCGGTAAATTTCTTTCAACCGTTTCGGTCTCCGTGGGAATTTTCATTTACAGCTCCTATCGATAAACATCTCGCTCACCATGGGTAATCCGGTCCAAAGAGGCTTGTATTTCGGCTTGAATGGCCAGATTTTCCTCGGCTTTCACCAATCGGCCGATCAGGGCAAACCCATTGGTCCGGGTTTGGGCAGATGCAAAATCAATCAAATATTCGGCAAAGGAGAAAAGTCCATTGGGATGGCAATAGGATTTGATCAAGCCAGGTTTGGCAAGATCCATAAAATCCTTGCCCACCCGCCCCCTGCGGTAACACCCCGTGCAAAAGGAGGGAATGAATCCCATGGTTACCATGTCATTGATGACCGTTTCCATGGAGCGCTGGTCTGCCAGGGAAAATTGACCCGCTTCTTCCTGGTTTTGGGTATATCCGCCGATGGCGGTTCTGGATCCTGCCGACACCTGGCTGACCCCGTACCGAAACAATTCGTGCCGAAGCTGCGCACTCTCCCGGGTGGAAAGGATGATCCCGGTGTAGGGCAGGGACAACCGGAGGACGGCAATAATGGTGCGAAAGGCATTGTCATCCACCGGGAAAGGAATATTTTCTGTGAATGTGGTGCCCTGGGCCGGTTCAATTCGGGGCACACTCACCGTATGGGGGCCGCAATTAAAACACCGCTCCAGCTCCTTGGCGTGCTGGAGCATGGCCAGGGTTTCAAACCGATGATCTGCCAGGCCGAAAAGGGCACCGATTCCGACATCGTTAATCCCCCCCTCCATGGCCCGGTGCATGACAAACAAACGGTTCGTGTAATCGGATTTGGGGCCGCTGGGGTGATATCGGCCGTAAAGATCCGGGTCATAGGTTTCCTGAAAACAGATATAGGTGCCGATGTTACAGGTTTTTAACTCCCTGAATTCATCCACCGTCAACGGTGCGACCTCTACATTCACCCGCCGGATGCCCTGTCCCTTTTCCTTTACCTCGTAAATGGCCGCCAAGGTCTCTTTTAAATGCACAAGGTCATTGCCCCCGGATTCGCCGGTGAGTACCAGGAGGCGTTTATGCCCCTCTTTGAGCAACTCCCTTGTTTCGGAACGGATTTCTTTACGGGTCAGTTTCCGTCTTTTCAGCTCCTTGTTCTCTATGCGGAATCCACAATAAAGGCAGTTATTGATGCAATAATTACTGGTATAAAGGGGGGCAAACATGACCAGGCGTTTCCCGTAAATCGTTTGTTTGGCCTGTTCCGCCGCTGCCATGATCTTTTGGATCTGATCGGGCCTGCGCACGGACAGCAATGCGGCCGCATCCTCAACATTCAACCCCTTGAGTTCTGCCGCCCGGGACAGAACCGCGTTGATTTCGTTTTCCCCGGCTTCGGGGCGGGCGGAAAGTTTTCTTAAGGCATCACAATTGATAAAATTAAGGTATTCATCATTCTCAGGCGAGGGTTTCATCTCTATTCCTTTTGTTCACCCGGGGATGTCCATCCGGGTATTTAAGGTTCAATTAAAAGGGTCGAGCATCTGGATCAGGTTCGCTCTTCGATCTCTTTCCAGATTTCATCCATGGTGTGTTTGATGGTGTGCCGCCTGTCCCTGTATGTTGTGTGGAGAAGATGGTGGCTTTTTTCTCCCAGGGGGGTGCCCAAAAAATCCTCATAGAGTGCTGTAATCATGGGATTGTTGTGTGACTGGCGTATGGGCCGGTGCTCATCAATTTTGTACAACCCTTGGTTTCTCTCCTTCTGGGTTCCCTGGTAGGTGTGTTTACTTCTTGGCTGACCACCGCCTCCGGCGCATCCTCCCGGGCAGGCCATCACCTCCACAAAATCATGGGAGCTCCCATTTTTCTTAATCTTGTCCATTAAGTTTCGGGCCTGCTTAAGGGTGTGCACCACCGCCAGTCTTAACGGACCGATTTCGGGCCCCAGATCAACAACTGCCTCCCGAAAGGTTTCATTTCCCCTCAGGTCAGTATATTCGATTTGGGCAAGCTCAGCTCCTGTAACCACTTTGTGAACGGTTCTGACGGCCGCTTCCATGACGCCCCCTGTGTTTCCAAAAATAACGGCAGCTCCGGAGTATTCAGACATCCATGGGTTGTCGAATCCGGAATCGGCAAGATCGGCCAGATCAATTCCCTCCCGTTTCAGCAGTCTGGCAAATTCCCGGGTTGTGAGAACCACATCCACGTCGGGATTGCCGTTGGCATCAAATTCCGTTCGTTTTGCCTCCCCTTTTTTTGCCGTACAGGGCATGATGGAGATCACCCGCATGCGGGCAGGGTCAAGGGCCATTTTTTTGGCCAGATAGGTCTTGGCCATTGATCCCAGGGCCTGCTGGGGCGATCGGGTTGTGGAGATATGATTGATCATTTCCGGATAATTTTTTTCAACAAAATTGATCCACCCGGGGCAGCAGGAGGTAAACATGGGAAGAACCCCCTTGTTTTGAATCCGGTTCAACAATTCGGTTCCCTCTTCCATGATCACCAGATCTGCGGTAAAATTGGTATCCAGGACCACGTCCGCCCCGAGCTGTTTTAGAGCTGTGATGATTTTTCCTTCAACATTTTCTCCCTTGGCCATATTGAATTCTTCACCAATGGCCGTTCTCACCGCCGGGGCAAACTGCACCACCGTGACAAGATCCGGGTCTGAAAGCAGATCCTGGACCGCTTCAATGTCATTTTTTTCCGCCAGGGCCCCCACCGGACAGACCAGAATGCACTGGCCGCATGAAACGCAGTCCGACTCGTTCAAGGGCAGATGATCCCTTATGCTGATTTGGGTTTCAAGCCCTTTTTCCGTGATGACCAGCACATCAATCCCCTGGATTTCCCGGCACACGGTAACACAGCGAAAACAGCGAATGCACTTGCTCATATCCCGGACAACCGCCGGAGACGAGTCATCCCTGCTGCGTCTCTGGTAAAACTGGGGGTAGGTATAACGGGTCTGTTCCAGACCCACAAATTGGGCCACATCCTGAAGTTCACAGTTTCCGTGACGGATGCAGGCGG
>JAHIVS010000561.1 GCA_018816605.1 Pseudomonadota bacterium | reverse complement strand
CTCTGGGACAGCATTGAAATAAGCATTACAGACCTCTTGTGTGACCACCGCTAAAAATTTTAACCGGGTATTGGCTGGACGTCCGGTCAATACTGTTTTAATAAGGAGATTTTTATCCATGGAAAGCCGATTTATCCGATTAAAAAGCAACCTGACCATCCACACCCTGATTGCGGGCAGCCCGGCCAACCCCCCCCTTGTTCTGGTTCACGGCTGGCCTTCGTCCGCTCTTCTCTGGCGGAAGATGATGCCGGCGCTCTCCCAAAAATTTTATATCCTGGCCCCGGATCTCCCGGGGCACGGACACTCCGACAAACCGACAGACATTGCCTATGATCTTAATTTTTTGCGGGAATTTATCCGGCAATTCTATGATACCATGGATCTTGAACAGGCCAGCCTTGTGGTCCATGATCTTGGGGGAATGGCAGGTCTCAGCTTTGCCGTGAGACACAAAGAGCGCCTTGACCGTCTGGTTGTAATGAATACAAGCCCCTATTCAGACTGGCACTATTTACTTTCCCTCAATATTTTTCTGCTCAAGCAATCCATTTTAACCCCGTTTTTTCTGAACAAAACCATTTTTAAAAAAGTCCTTTGCACCGGGTTTTATGATACCTCCCTTGTTTCCGAAGAGGTTGTGAACCTGTTTTTAACGCCCTGGATCAACAGCCCGGAAGGGAAAAAAGCATTTTCCAAGACCATTGCCATCCCCCCTATCCAGATGGTTGAATCCCCCCATTCCCTGGGAACCATTGATACCCCCAGCCTGATCCTCTGGGGGAAAAAGGATCGGTTTTTCCCTTTCAAATTTGCAAGGCGCCTTCATCAGGATATCCCGGGTTCTCTTCTTGTCGGCATTGATCGGGCAGGCCATTTTCTCCAGGAGGAACAACCGGAACGTATCACCAAGGCCCTGATGGATTTTTTATGAATCCTTATGGGCAGATGGATAAAAATTTCAAAACACCGGGAAACTGAAGTGGGTACCATGGTTTTTCATTCACCGCTGACGGTGAGCAGGGTTTTGTACTGGGAAGGCCGCCTGTCTCTGAAAAGCCCCCATTCGGCTCTTTGAAGTTCAAGCTGGTCAAGGTCAAACTCTGAAAGAATCACAGCGGCATCGGTCCGATTGGCCTGTTTAAGGATCTGGCCTCTATTGTCCGTAATAAAAGAAGATCCGTAAAAGGTGAGCCTGGATTCACCAAAGGATTCAGTCCCGATCCTGTTGGATGCCACAACCGGGATCAGGTTGCAGGCAGCGTGCCCCTGCATGGCGGTTTGCCAGTGCGCCTTTGAATCCAGGGAGCCATGGGCCGGTTCAGACCCTATGGCCGTGGGATAAAAAAGAATCTGGGCTCCTTTTAATGCCATTATCCGGGCGGCCTCAGGAAACCACTGGTCCCAGCAGATTCCCACTCCGATGCAGGCATATTTTGTTCGCCAGACGTTAAACCCGGTATCGCCCGGATTAAAATAAAATTTTTCTTCATACCCCGGTCCGTCCGGTATATGCGTTTTCCGATATATTCCAAGAATACTTCCATCCGCATCAATCACGGCCGTTGTATTGTAATGGGCGGCATTCTTTTTTTCAAAAAAGGAGATGGGCAGTACCAGCTTGAGTTTTTTTGCAATGACACAAAAATGGTTTACAGCCTTATTTTCTTCCAGGGGGCTTGCCAGCTTAAAATGCTCCGCCTTTTCCTCCTGGCAGAAATAAAGGGTTTCAAAAAGCTCCTGGAGCAAAATGATCCGGGCCCCCTTTTCGGCAGCAGTGAAAACCAGTTTTTCCGCCGTTGAAATATTTTGGTCCAGATTTTCCGTGCATGCCATCTGGGTGGCGGCAACCATAAGCTTTGACATTAAAAGAACGCCTCCTTGGGCCTGATATCAGTTCTTCAGGGCGATACACCCGGCTGCTGCTGGGTAATACAATGGATATTTCCTCCCCCCAGCAGTATTTCCCTTGCATATATGCTGATCACCTCTCTGTTTGGAAAAAGGCTTTTCACTATTTCCAAAGCCCTCTTATCCTGGGGATCATCAAATATTGGCATGACAATCCCTTTATTGGCAATATAAAAATTGACATAGGATGCTGCCAATCTGCTGTCCTGCTCCCTTGGTGCGGCATCCTGCTCTTTTTTTATCCCCCGGCTTTCTTCTTCGGTCATGTAAAAGGGGCCCGGCTGGTGAATTTTATGAATTTTGAGTGTCCTGCCCTTTGCATCAACCGTAGTTGAAAGCCGGTCAAAGGCATCACAGGAGATGGCATACTGGGGGTCTTTCGTATCATCGGTCCAGTGAAGCAAAATTTCTCCGGGTTTGATAAAACAGCAAAGATTGTCCACATGACCGTCCGTCTCATCCATGAAAACCCCTTTTCCCAGCCAGATTATTTTTTTTACATTCAAATATTGCTTTAAATGACTTTCTATCTGGCTTTTTGAGAGGTCTGGATTTCTGTTGGGATTGAGCAGGCACTCTTCGGTGGTAATCAAGGTGCCTTCCCCGTCGGCATGGATGGATCCTCCCTCAAGGATCAGGCCGGCGTTATACCGGTAAAGTTTTTCATGGGTTAGCACTTTTCGGGCAATCTTTTCATCTTTGTCCCATGGAAAATACAGCCCGCCATTGAGTCCGCCCCAGGCATTAAACCCCCAGTCCACCCCCCGGACCTCTCCTGCATCATTTTTAACAAATGTGGGACCCACATCCCTCATCCAGGAATCGTCGGATTCAATTTCGACAATTTCAATATTGGAGGGCAAAAAACTTTGGGCTTTTTTATACTGCCGTTTCGAGACCCCCATGGCAACGGGTTCAAACCCGGAGATGGCCCTTGCAACTTCTATAAATGCTTTTTGGGCAGGTCCGGCGTCCAGACGCCAATTATCGGGTCTTTCAGGCCATAGCATCCAGCATTTCTTGTGGAATTCAAATTCTCCAGGCATTCTGAACCCATCCTGGGCCGGGGTTGTTCCCCCTGTTCTGGTCATATTTTATCCTGAGTATTTAGGCTGTAAAATGCCCGATGGCGACAAAACACACCGCATCACCACCGGGCATCCACTATTAAAAAATTAATGGGATTTTACCCGGGTCCAGGCTTCGTCTACAATTCGGTTGTCCTTGCCAAGGTCTTTTATAAATTTAAGGGTTTTGATGACTTCCGGCGGCGGCCAGACACCCGGGTTATCCAGATCTTTCTTGGAAAGATAAGGTATGGCCGCCCCATTGGGTGTGGCATAGTGGTTATAATTTGAAAGTGAGGCGCCTGCTTCAGGTTCCAGAACCCAGTTTATCCATTTGTGTGCTGCTTCAAGGTTTGGCGCTTTGGCAGGAATACACATGGAATCAATCCAGATGGCGCTGCCTTCCCTGGGCACGATAAATCCATAGGTTTCAGGATCTTCGGCAACCGTTTGAATGGCATCCCCGTTGTAAACAACGGCTGCACTTGCCGTGCCGGAGATGACGTCATTTTTTCCGCCCACACCGCCTTTAAACCCAAGGCATGCTTCTCTTTTTTTGGTGGCAACAAGCAGATCTGCCGCAGCCTTAAGTTCTTTGGGATTGGTGGTGTTAAAGTCATATCCCAGATACAACAAGGTGATACCCAACATCTCCCTTACAGAATCAATCAGATAAAATGCACCGGGGGTTTTCCCAGGATCAAAAATAACGGACCAGGACTGCACATCCGCCTCACTCATTTTTTTCTTGTTATAAAACAGTCCAACGGTTCCCCACTGCCATCCCACAGAATATTTATTGCCTGGATCAAAATCAGGGCTGGTGAATTTCTCACTCAGATTTTTTAAATTGGATATTTTAGAATGGTCCAGGGGGGTCAACAGATTTAAATGAATCAGACTTGGCATGATAAAATCCGATGGAAGTATGATATCATATTGTCCCAGACCGCCTGACTGCAACTTGGCCATCATTTCTTCGTTTGATTCATATAAATCCAAACTCACTTTGATACCGGTGGCCTTTTCAAATTCCTTTGGGAAATTGGCCTCATCCATGTATTCAGACCAGGTAAATATTTTCAACTCCCCGCCCCCGCACCATGCAATACCTGATAAAAAGGAAAGGCCGATCAACAGCGCTAAAATAATTTTCTTCATTTTTTCCTCCCTGGTTGTTACCTTTTTTGATTTAAATCATTAAAAAACAATTATGGTGTATTTTTTTTTCTTGTAAACCGTTCCATGACACCCACAAGCAGTATGGTGGCCAATAATACAAGTGTTGACAATGCATGGATCTGGGGAGTAACGACCCTTCTCACGGCTGCGAAAATATACAATGGCAGGGTGACAGAGTCCGGACCCGCCGTAAAAAAACTGATGACAAAATCATCAAGGGACAGGGTGAAGGCAAGCATGGCGCCTGCAACAATGCCCGGCATCAATAGGGGCAGGGTCACGTTCCATAAAAGATAGGGAGTGGTTGCATACAGGTCCCTTGCCGCCTCTTCCACATCCTTTCCGATGCTGACAAGGCGGCTGCGGACCACAAGGGCAACAAATGCCACCTGAAAGGTAATATGGCCGACGATCATGCTGAACAATCCCGGTTCAAAAAACGAACTAATGCCCCTGAGAAACCCGAACGCAACCACAAGGGCTGCAGCAAGGATGATATCGGGTATGATCACCGGCAGATGTAACAAAAGATCGAATCCGGTGTTCATTTTTTTGGGCCAGGGAAACCGGTCCATACCAATTGCAAGGGCTGTTCCCAAAACAGTGGAGATACTGGTGGACACAACCGCCAGAATCAGTGTATTCCAGGCAGCGTGAAGAATGACCTCATTTTGAAACAGCTGGAGATACCAGTTGAGGGTGAATCCTTTCCAGGCAAGGCCGTATTTTGTATTATTCACGGAAAAAAATGCCACTGCCATCAGGGGAAGATACAAAAAGGCCATGGTCCCAAAGGCCATGGTGTTCACCGCCAGATTAAGTTTTCTCATAATAATTCCATGCCTTTATTTTTTCTTCGGTACAAATAAAGGCTGAACATGGTCAAAATCATCAGCCCCATGCTGATTGCCGCGCCAAAGGCCCAGTCACGGCTGGTCCCGAACTGTTGCTGAATCAGGTTGCCCACCAGCATGTATTTGGCACCCCCCAGAAGATCCGGGACAACAAACATCCCCATGGCAGGAACAAAAGAGAGAATAATGCCCACTGAAAGGCCGGGAAGCGTCTGGGGTAAAATCGCATGCATGAAAATCCGTAAATTAGATGAATACAGGTCTTGGGCTGCTTCAACCAGGGTCCAGTCCAGACGTTCAACGCTTGAAAAAAGGGGCAGTGCCACAAAGGGAAGAAACATGGAAACCATCCCCAGATAAACGGCAAAGGCACTGGGATAAAGGGCCATCCCCGGTGAAATGATTTTCAAATAAGCCGCCAGTTTTGCAAATGGCAGTTCCGGTGCCAAAATCAAAAACCATGAATAGGTTCGGATGACCATATTGGTCCAGAAGGGAATGATCACCATCATCAGCCAGACATACCGTGTTCTTTCGGGTTTTCTCGCAATAAAAAAACACAGGGGATATGACAGAACAACGGACAGACCGGTGGTGACGACGGCCACCCATACGGAACGCAGAAGAATCACCAGATAATCCGGGGTCCAACCGAATATGCCATACCCCATGAGCCGCTTGTAATTGTCAAAGCTGTATTCCCAGACCATTTCTCCGTATGCCCCCCTGGCGGCAAAGCTGACAAGGACAAGTATCAAACCCGGAAGGACCAGAAAAATCATCAGCCACAACATGCCAGGTCCCAGGAACAATGCCCCCCGTTTAATGAGTTTTTTCTGGGTCAGCAGCTCTCCATACCAGATAATCAGTCTATTCATTGAGCACCACCAGGTCTTCGGGTGCAAGATCAAGCCAGACTTCGTCTCCTAGCTTGAACCGTTTATAGGTATTGCTTCGGACCCGTATCCCGCCGGGCTCAACTCCCAGATCAAGGTTGGTACCCCGGTAAATGATTTCATTGACCCTTGCCCGGATCCCGTTTTTTTCAGGTTTTGTATCTGAAATTTTTATCCATTCGGGCCGGATGGCAACAGTCCCCTGTTCCCATGAAGGCAGTGTTTTCAATTCAAGTGCACCGATATCGGTATGAAAAATCCCGTCATGGAATCGGCCTGAAAGAAGGTTTGCCGCACCCAAGAACTGAGCGACAAACTTGTTTTTTGGAAAATCATACACCGCTTCAGGGGTGCCGAACTGTACAATCTGACCGTCCTTCATTACCGCGATCCGGTCGGAGACAACCAATGCCTCGTCCTGGTCATGGGTGACAAGGATAAAGGTCTGTCCCAGTTTCTGTTGCAGACGTCTGAGTTCCACCTGGACCTGGGCCCTTAACTTGGCATCCAGGGCAGACATGGGCTCATCCAGCAGCAACACCTTGGGTTCGTTCACCAAAGCCCTTGCAAGGGCCACCCGCTGTTTTTGTCCGCCGGAAAGCTGATGGGGATATCTTTTGGGCATTTCTCCCAGTTCCAGCATATCCAGTGCATTTTTAACCCTGGCATGTATCTCTTGTTCAGCAATCTTTCTGGAGCGCAGACCAAAGGCAATATTTTCAAAAATAGACAGGTGCGGAAAAAGGGCATAATTTTGAAAAACCGTATTAATCTGGCGTTTAATGGCCGGCAGCCGGGTGATATCCTGATCTTCCAGGAGGATTGTTCCCGAATCCTGGAGCTCCAGACCGGCAATCATGCGAAGCAGGGTTGTTTTTCCGCATCCCGATGGCCCAAGGAGCGTGAAAAATTCGCCGGATTTTATTTCAAGACTAATATTTTTCACAGCTTTTACACCATCGTATGCTTTTGTAATTCCCTGTAAAAACAGCCCCTTGCTAATCATCGTCATATTTTATTTCCAGTTTTCCATTCCACATTTTTTGCCCTTTTTCAATTATCCTTTGCCAAAAAACACCCCGGATACCCGTGCAAAACGCCGCCCTAACCACCCCCATCACAGATGGTTGCGGCAAAGCTGTCCCGAGCAAGACTTCACTTGCCGGAAAATCGCAACATTCACTCCGGTTCAGGGAACTGAGTGTCGTTTACACTCATATGCCAATTTTTTCAATATTCTTTTCATCATACCGGTATTTTCTGATCTCAAAAGTGACCGGTTTCCCCCTGTCCATGGGCAAAATAGTCATCTGCCATATTCACAACCTTTTCCTGAACTTCAGGTTCGGCAGCCTTTTTGATATCCGACCCCCCCGGGCAGCCTTTACAAAAAAAAATTTTGGACTATAATGGGTACGAACTGACGCTTGGTCAACATTTGTTTTAAAAGGAGAAGAAAAATGACCTCTGACAAAAAAGAATGCCCGGAATGCAAAGGGTCCAAAGTTCTGGTAGGTCAGTGTGAATGCAATGCCGAATGGCGGGGAAGTGACAAAGATGAAAACGTCAATGACTGCATTTGCGAACCGGATATCCAGTGCCCGAAATGCAAGGGCAAGGGATATATTGAGTAACCCAGCTTTCGGAGTTGGCAGATTTTAATTGGGATCAGGCTTTCTATATTGCATTTTTTCAGTCAGATACTGAAACATTG
>JAHIVS010000560.1 GCA_018816605.1 Pseudomonadota bacterium | reverse complement strand
CCCTGATGAACAAAAAAGTTCCCCCGGAATGGATTGGAAAAGACTCAACCTACAGCACGGGCTGTACAAAGGAAATGAGAATTGCCCAGGATGTCCAGAAGAAAAATCCGGAAATGCAGCTCATTGGCCCCTCTTTGGATAAATTCATGCGGCGGGATGAATACGGAGTGGGCTCCATGTATGACCAGCGTCTGGCCGATTGATATATTAAATTGTTACCTCTCAAGACTGTCCAGGGCATGATTAAATGCGGCCAGGGCATGGACGGCACAATGGGTTTCTTTTTCTGGCAGGGTTTTCAAATACCCGATAATGTCTTGTGCACAGATCGCTCTTGCCTGTTCAATGGAGGTGTTCAGGGCCAGCTTTATAATCGTATTGGCACAGGCATGGGAAAATAAACAGCCCTGAATATCATAGGAAATAGAGGATAGTTGCCGCTCTTTTGTCATCAAATAAAATTCAACAACGTCCCCGCAATCCCTTACGTTCTTGCCATATCCATCCGGTGCCTGGACACTTTCCTGAAAGTCCCGCTTCATTGCCATTTCAAGAAATTCCAGGGAATGATCATTCCAAAAATCAAATGCGGTTTCTGTCGATTCTGCCATAATGCCTCAAATCCTCAAAAAGTAAAACAACGGCAACGCCGACGCTGGCCTATTTTGCATTTAAACTCCTTAAAAATGCTGGTTCCCATTTCATGGAAGCAACATCATAAACCATCCTATCGTATTCCGGCAAATAAATATAGATCACATTTTTGCAAATCTTGGAAAAGTGTGCCGCACACTTTATAGTTTTCTCCCGGGTTTCCCTTTAATGGGAATATTCCGAGCGATGAATCAATTCCATCTGGATATCTTTGTTCAGTTGAACAAAATAAGCGTTATAGCCTGATATTCTCACCATCAAATTACGGTAATTCTCCGGATGGTTCATGGCATCTTTCAGGGCTTCGGAGGTGATAACATTAAACTGGATCTGCATCCCTCCCTGGATAAAATAGGATTTCACATAGGAAAACATTTGATCCACAGCCGTCTCCCTGCTATCTCCGGCCTTTGGGGCAAACTTCACATTAAAGGCCATATTATTATCCAGCAGGCAGGGATCAAGGGCGGCAACATCGGAAAGAATGTCTGTAAGACTTCTTGCGGCATTGGGATAGGGTGTCAGTCCCGGGGTAAATGGTTTGCCCTTTCTTCTTCCAGACGGCAGTGCACCGGAAAGGTTCCCATAGGCCACATGCTGGGACATGGACCAGAACCCGGCTGTATAATGCCCCCCCCGATAGTGGGGATTTGACATGTAGGCGTCGTGAACCACCCGTAAAACCCGGTCGGCCATATCCCTTACTTGTGTTTTTCCGGACCCGAACTGGGGCACCTTGTTCTGAACCAGGGCGTGGAGCCAGGGATA
This sequence comes from Pseudomonadota bacterium, assembly GCA_018816605.1. The sequence goes on along the minus strand of JAHIVS010000560.1, from coordinate 6,926 downwards.
TCCGTGGAAATCATCATCAATGGCTTTTTTCAACTCCTGAAAACTGATCTTTCGTTCGTCAAATACCAGCTTTTTGATGACCAGCAGAGAATCAATCACATCTGCCAGTCCGATGTTGGATGTTCCCGAGCTGTTATAAGTTGCCCCTCCCTTGAGTACATCCTTTGCACTCTCAATGGTTCCGTCCTGGAGCACGGAAAGAAGAGGGGTGGGTCGGATTTTCTGGTGGGCTTCCCCGAGAAAATTGTTCAGGGTGCAGGCCTGGTCGATGATAAATTTTTGCTGAATTGCCCAGGCATCAAAAAAGCTTTGAAAATCCTGGAAATCGTTATTTTCTATGCGCCCTGTTTCAGGCCCGGCCGCAAACCGCATGATCGGGTGAAATCCGTTGTTAAGGGCCATTTCCATGGATGCCACCATGTTGAGCAGGATACAGGCGGTGTGGCTGTTGTGCTTGCCCTGGAGGGTGGGTTCAACACATCCCGTGGCGGCCCAGTCCCGGATGTCCTCAATGGGATAACCGTGCTGGCCAAGGGCCTTGAACATGGCCTGGTCGCTGTGCATGATGGGGGTTGCCTGGGCGATAATATTGACTTCACACAACCGCTTGAGATAATTATCGCTGTTTTTTTCCAAATGATACCGGCAATTGAAGTTGGCATCCCTGACGATCAGCATCTCGGCTGTCTTGAGAAAAACATAGGTCATATCATTGACCGCATCCTCGCCTTCTTTTGTAACCCCGCCCAGGGTGATGGCCTGGGTGGATGTGGCTCCCCCGAACAGATAGTTTGCAATATCCGGCAGCATGGGCACATGGTCGGTAAGCCGCATGATAAAGCAGCCTGCAAGCTCAACAGCCCCTTTGATATACGCTTTTCGCTCCTGGTCTGAATTGCATTTTTCCATATCCGTTTCAAAATAGGGCTGGAGCAATTGATCCAGTCGACCCAAAGAAAGGCCGGTATCTGAATTTTCATTGTGCAATGCCGTCCAGATAATATTGATGGCGTTGAAGGCTTCGGCAAGACAGGAAGCAGGTTCCCTTGGAACCTTGCTGCAAATTTGGCCCAGGGTTTCAAGTTCTGTTTTTCTTTTGGGATCTTTTTCAGCCAGGGCCAGTTGTTTTGCCTCTCGTGCAAGATTGTCTGCATAATCTTCCACCCCGGTAAGGACAATGTCCATGGCGGTGAGGGTGTATTTTTGCTCTTGGTCGAGGGATTCATCCTGACTTCTTGTTTTTATATCCTCTTTTATCCCGGCAGTTCCCCGTTCCAAAAGGCGCTTAAAATTGGGAATGGTATGGGAGATACCCGTGGATTTCCATACATAATAGGCCACCCATCGCTCGTCAATCTTCTGGCACAGAGGGGTGTTTTTATTGAGTCTGACATATTCCCGAAAGGTTTTATCCGCCCAAAAGGGAAAGATCTCGCCATGGAGAATGTCGGCGGTCTCCGGGGTGCAGGTATAGGGGCTGAGATTTCTTTTGTTCACAGAATTTAGCTCCCCCCAGAAAAGGGTTCCCTGTCCGTCACCGAAAACATGGGTGGAGATCTCTTTGGACCCGGTGGTTCCGGCAATGAGATCATTGCTTCGTATAATGGGTTTTTTATGCTTCATGAGATGTTGAAAGGCAAGGGCATTTCTAAGTTCCGGAAACCATTTTTCGCCCCGGGTGTCTTTCTCCCATCCGTTTGCCCGGTACCATCGGGTCAGCAGCGAGATCCGTTCCGGGTCAACTTCGGGTATGGTGGCAAGATGCTCATTGAAAAATGCGGCAAGTCTGGGGAAATCATCCATGCTCAATTCGGGAAGAAAAGGATCATCCAGATATTTGACCCCCAGATCAATTTTCTTTAGCCCCTTCATCCGATAGGTTTTCCGCAGGCCAAGCTCCTTTGACAGTTCGGTATTGCAGGGAGCGGCATTTTTATCCCTGTTTTTCTTTTCTGTCTTCAGGGTTTTGGCTGCCATTTTTTCATGGATACTGCCCATTACAAGGGAGATGCAATAATTGAACAGCTGGAGATAGGCCAGGTTTCCATCCAGGGTGATCCTGTTTTTAAGAATAAGGTTGAGCATATCGCTGGGGGGGGTCAGGGCCAACTCCTTCAGGGCTTTGTCATCTGCCGCCGTAAGGGTGATGTCCACCATTGCAGGCTTTTTTCCCAATGCCTTTACCCGGCCGTCATGAAAACGGATATACTGCTCCACAGACCCGGTTTGAGTTTGAATACCAACGGTAAAATTCAGCCATCCAAAGGCGGGGGTCCTGTTAGCTGGATCCCTATTCTCTGGAACCGGGCCGGCCAGAGCGGTGTGCTTTAATTTATTTTTCAGGGAAGGCCTCAGGTTGAATTGAAAGGCCATCAATTGCAGGGCAACATGGGTCATGGTGTTTAGAATCGTTTTGCCCCTGGAATCAATTTTGGATGATGCCAGAAGAGAAAGGCCTGCGAGGTGCTTAAAAGAATTTAGTTTCATTTGTTCCCCTTTTTTATCTGTTTTCCTTTGATGTGGGTTCAAAGGGACGAATCAGCTCTTTTTTAAGTCTTTCGATAATCATCAGCACATTGTCATCCAATTCCTGGAGCACCCTTGAGTAATGAAGTGAGATAACACCGTGGAGAGTGGCCCACAGCTGAATGGTATGATATGGGGCATCTTTTTCCTGGATTTGGTGGCTTGAACGGGCAAGATTTTCGATGAGGCGGGTGACGATTTCGGCCACCTTGAGTGCGGCTTTCTTTTCCAGAAAGGCGATGGGCTCAAGTTTGCTGCCAACATAATCACAATATTTGGGAGTATTCCGGCTGAACATCACACTATAATAGTCGGAATGGGAAAATCCAAATTCAAGGTAGGCGCTGATCATGGCAGAAAGCCTGTCAATGGGTAGCAAAATCTCTGAGTTGATCTGCTCAAACTGATCCACAATAAGTTCAAACCCCCGGGTCTGGATTGTCAGGTATAATTCATCCTTGCCTGAATAATAATTGTAAATATTGGCGGCGGTCATGCCCAGTTTCCGACCCAGTTTTCTCATGCTCAGATCGTCAAAACCCTCTTCAAACAGAATGGCAAGGGCAGCATCCAGAATTTTTATCTTTATTGTTTCTATCTCTTCCGAACTTCTCGTATTTCTTGACATTTTTCCCTCCAAAATATTTAATCACGAATAATTTAACAGTGTTCATTATTCATGTCAAGGCCCTGGAACAGATATCAGTTTTAAAAAAAATCATCCGGGAAAATTTAGGTTGACAATTAAAGGAACGCTGTTCTATTAATAATTATAAGAACAGCGTTCTATTAATTTTATGTTTATTTTAAACCGGAGAATAATCCCTGCATGGCCCGAAAAACAAGATCCCCTGAAGTTGTTGAAAAAATAAAAGACCATATCATTGGCGAGGCCATGAAACTGATCATTGATATCGGGTTTAACAATATGAGTATGCGAAAACTGGCCCAGCGTTTAGGGATGTCTCCCACCAATATTTATTATTATTATGCCAGCCAGGATGAGATTTATCTGAATATCCAGATAAAGGGATTTAAGGCCCTGCAAACCCTGCTTGAAAAAACCTCCTTGTCAGAAAAAGATCCCTATCTAGGATTGAAAAAAATTATCCGGGCCTACCTTGAATTTGGATTTACCCATCCGGATTATTATCAAATCATGCTCAACAGCGATACCCCCAGATACCTGGAATACAAGGGTGACAAAATAGAACCCATTGCCTTGATGGCAAAACAGATGGCCATTGACGCCATCACGGTTCCCCTCAGGGTTATCGAAAAAATCTGCACCCTAAATCCTGATGTTCCAAAGCAAGATATTCAGTTCAGAGCTTATCAGATCTGGATCACCCTCCATGGAATGGTCACCCTGAACAACAGAAATATATTACAGGAACTGGAAGAGATACCGGAAAAACTGATCAACAGAATGTGTGAAGAGTTGATGTTGCCCTTTTATTCCTCCCAAACAAATTCAAACGAAGATACAAAAGAGGAGGATACAAAAAATGAAGATAACTGTGTTAAATAGCATCACCCATATGGGACTTTTGGGGATGGCATTGCAATTTAACCTGAGGCCTTCCCTTGGAAAATATCTGAAAAGCCCGGACGGATGGACCAACTTTACCATTGGCCTCAGGACCGCTTCGGGAAAGGTCAACCAGTCCATTGTGTTTTTTAATGGCCGGGTAACGGTTTTGGGCCGTATTCCGGATAATGCCGATGCCATCATGCATTTTGTCGATGACCGGGTATTGATGCAGATTATTCGCATCACCCCCAATGAGATGCTGAATCTGGTGTTAAAAAATAAAATCATCCTCTACGGCAATATGTCCTATCTCCAGGCCTTCACCTATTTTATCTCCCTCATCATGGGCGGGGTGCACGAACGAATGCTGATCAGGGCCCAAAAAAAAGAGGTGGCGTCAAGGAAAAAGTTATCCCCGAATGATGACCCCAAGATCCCAAGGTCACTTGCGGAAAGAAAAGATTACCGGATGAGGGGAGACAGAACAGATCCCGGGGTCAGATGGCTGGATGATCCCTACCTGCCCCAGTATCGCCTGGAAGATTTTCCCCGGATCAAAAAACAATATGAAAAACATCTGGGGGCAACTCCTGAAATTTCTTCGGAAAGGCCGGTTCTGTTGACCCGCTGGTACCGCAAAAACGGGTTTGAACGGGACACTGCCGGAAAAGAGTGGGTGCCGGAACTGCGCCAGGCCCATGCCTTTAAATTTTTAATGGAAAATAAAAAAACAATCATCCGTCCGGGCAGCCTGATTGCAGGAAGTTGCACCCCGGAGGAGGAAGGGGTCATTGTTTATCCGGATACCACCGGCACCATGATCTGGGGGGAACTTTCTTCCATTGAAAAAAGGGTGCTGAACCCCTGTCGTATTACAAAAAAACCCGCCAGAGAACTCCATGATATTTTTCCCTTCTGGACCCGAAGAACCACCCGGGAGTGGATACGGGATGCCTATGACTATCCCCTTTGCCAAAAGATAGACGAACGGGCCGTTGCATCCTTTAATTTCAAGATCGTCAGCATGTCCCACACCGTGCCGGACCTTCCCCGGTTTGTCAGGGAGGGAACCCATAAAATGATGGAGGATATCCAAACACAGCTTGAGCTTCTCCATACAACAGATCCGGATAACACAAAACCGGACAAGATCCATTCCCTCAATGCCATGATCCTCTGCCTTGAGGGCCTGAACACCTACGCCTTAAACCTGGCTTGCCAGGCAAAAATTCTGGCGGAAAAAGAGCCGGATCCCCAGCGCCGGGCAGAGCTTGAAAAACTTGCAACCATCTGTTGTCATGTGCCTCTAAAACCTGCCAGAACCCTGGATGAAGCGGTAAATTCAGCCTGGATATCCTGGGTGGGGCTGCTTATGGAAAACAATAATGTCTCCCTTTCTCCGGGAAGGCTTGACCAGCTCTTCCAGCCCTATTTTGAAAATGACCTGGCAAAAATCACCACCCGAAAAGAACGAAACGCCTATATTGAACATGTTCTGGAATTGATATCCTGGTATTTTCTGATAAATGGGGAACATTATAATCTGGTGCCCGATGTGGCCAATTATCTGTTTGGCGGCAGCCAGTCCCAGACCGCCATCACCATCGGCGGAATCACCCCCGAGGGCAAGGACGGGGTCAACGACATGACCTATATTTTTTTAAAGGTCACGGAAATGCTGGGTCTCAATGATCCCAACATGAATGCCCGGTTCAAGCTTGATGTCAACTCCGATACCTACTTGAAACGGCTGTGCGAAGTGAACATCATCACCGTGGCAACCCCCTCCCTGCATTGTGATGATGCGGTGATCAAATCCTTTGAACAAAATTGCGATAAAATAGAAGATCTGCGGGACTGGGCCTCCACCGGGTGTGTGGAAATAACCCTTTCCGGCAAACACATGAGCCACACCGGGGCCACCTCCATCAATATGGTGGCAGGGCTTGAAATGGCCATGAACAATGGATACCACCCCCTCATGGACTGGCATCTGGGGCCTGAAACCGGATGTCTGGAAACGGATGATTTTAAAAGTTTTGACCAGTTTTTTCAGGCCTTTGCCCTGCAACAGCAATTTATCATCGAAAACACAACCCGGCTCAATAATATGGCCGGAGAAGCCTATGCCTACCTGCGGCCGACCCCGCTTTTGAGCACTGCCATCAGGGGCGCCATCACCAATGGAATGGATGTTACCAAGGGAGGGGCGCACTACAACACGTCCGGCAGTTTCAATATCGGACTTGCCGATGTGGTGGATTCCCTGATGGCCATCAAAACCCTGGTGTTTGATCAGAAAAAAATCGGGTTCAGACAGCTGAAGCAGGCCATTGACACCAATTTTGAAAATGATCCCGGCCTCCATGCCATGGTGATGAACAAAGTGCCTCGGTTTGGATCTGGCAGTGATGAAGCCGTTGACATGGCAAACCGGGTCACCGCATGGATCCATTCCTGCTATAAATCCATTAAAAATTTCAGGGGGGGAGATTACACCGTCGGCTTCTGGTCTGTAGCCCAGCATGTTGCCTATGGCTCACTTTCCGGGGCACTGCCTTCAGGCAAACTGGCCCATAAGCCCTTTACCCCCGGCGCCACCCCCCACCCCTCGGCCTCAAAAAATTTTCTGGACAATATACGAGACGTGGCCCGGTTGAACCCTTGCTGCATGGACAATAATATTGCCTTTAACGTCAAGCTTGTCCCAGCAGCCAAGGATACCCGGGAAAAAACCGTTGATACCATGGTGGCCTATGTGAAATCCTATTTTGAACAGGGCGGGATGCAGATCCAGTTCAACATGGTCAATTCCCGGGTGTTAAGGGATGCCATGGCCCATCCTGAAAATTACCAAAACCTTCTG
>JAHIVS010000559.1 GCA_018816605.1 Pseudomonadota bacterium | reverse complement strand
TCACATTGAGCGCATTTCTGCAGATTGTGGTTGGGGCATTTGCGCTTCAGGGAGTCCCTGCCCTTTTCGATCAGCAGCACAGAAAGCGTTGAGTGCTCTTTCAGATGATAGGCCGCAAAAAGCCCGGCAGGCCCACCGCCCACGATAATTACATCATATGTCATAAGTCACCTTAAGTTTGATTTTCAGACAACCTTTCAAAATAACAGTATTTCAGAAAATATCAATGTTTTTTTTCAGGTACATGGGGCTTTCCTTATTGGAATTTGTTCCGCCTGGGAATGAAATAGTGATAAAAATCACCATGAAAAAGCCTGACCCGTTCCTGTAAATCCGAAGTCCAAAAGGGGCGCTTTAAGATTTGTGACAGGCGTTGTTTGGACTTTACCTTATCGCTCAATCAGATTCCGGCACCACATCTGAACCGCCGGGCCGCTCCCGATCCTTGTCAAGCGCCTTTTTCAATTGGGTTTTGCCATCTGCCTGCTGTTCTTGAAACTTTTTCATCAGTGTGTCCAGAGCCTCAATTTTTTTTGCTGGGTTGTCAGTTGTTTTTTTATCTGGGCCGCTTGTGCCCTGGTAATAGAATCGCTGCTCTCTGCTTTATCAATGATTTCGAATATAATCGTGATGCCCCAGAGGATCAGATGACACAAATAGCAAGGGCTATATGGCTTGGCGTGTCAGTGGAGATCAGAAAAATTTGCCCGGTCCCGCAATGGGGATCGAATAAGGCGCTTAACCAGGCGGCCGGTCCGGAAAGATATTCGGCAGGCAATAAATGGGAGATGGTTTCGCTTGGGAGGAAAAGGTGAAAGCGGGTTGCATGGGGATGACATTCCAGGAAATGGGAGCCCGCTTTTTCGGTTGTTTCCTTTCGATAGAAAAATTTTGGGTACATCCTCTTTACATGCCATTTTTTCCTCCTTTGTTGTTTGGGCGGAACAGATGCGTAAAGTTCAGCGGTAAAATTCCGCCACACCTGTTTGGGGTCGGCCTTTTTCGCCCGGATCGACCGGAAAGCGAGCTGTCGGCGGGATAGGGACAGGCATCAAAGAATCAAAAAAACAGCTGGACAAGATGAGGGTTTTGGGCTCAAGGCCCTGTCGTATGGTGAGGCTGCTATCTGTGTTCGGGAAGACGGGTCGATCATCTCCGGATATGGAATCCATTACATAAATGATCTTTTAATTCAGGACGAATTATTCCGATCTCAAATTTTAATTTTGTACCAAGTGGTTTAGACCTGTGTCAAAACAATTTTTGCCGGTGACCGGCTGTTGGGTTTGCCTGTCCCCATTTTGTATCTGACCGATTAAAATTTCCGAGTCTTGCCAAGGCGCCGGGATATTGTTATAAAATATTTTTCTAACGGATTAATATTTTGGCAGTATTCGGGGCGTATAAATTGGGAATAAAACATGTTGGCAGGTTTTTGGTATTTGAAGGGATTGACGGATCGGGCAAAAGCACCCAGGTCCTTCGAACCCATGAGCGATTGATTCAAAATCAGCAGCCCGGGGTTGCAACCTTTGAACCCACGGATGGGCCTATTGGTTCTTTAATCCGTCAGATGCTGGCCGGCAAGGTCGAAACAGACCAGCTGACCATTGCCGCATTGTTTGCAGCCGACAGGACCGATCATCTGGTCAACGGGAAAAATGGCGTGCGGGCCATGGTGGACCAGGGCAAGGTTGTGCTCTGTGACCGGTATTATTTTTCTTCCTATGCTTACCATGCCCAGTATATGGATATGGACTGGGTGATCCGGGTAAATGCGCTGAATGCGGAAATTCTGAGGCCCACGGCCACTCTGTTTATTGATGTGGATCCGGAGGTCTGCCTTGGGCGCATCCGGGCCAACCGGGATTGTTTTGACATGTATGAGAAAATTGATATCCTAAAAAAAGTAAGAGAGAATTATTTCTTGGCCTTTGAAAGACTCAAGGATCAGGAAAAGATTATCATCATTGACGGCAACGGGCCTCAGGACAGGGTAGCGGAAGAGATCTGGAACCAGGTCCAGCCATTGCTGTAAAATTATCCAATCAGAAGTGAAGGCAAAGGCGCGGTATGAATAAGATAAAAAAAATCTGCATCATCGACGGCCAGGGCGGCGGTATCGGCTCTGCCATCATCAAACGCCTCAAGGAACGGTTTGGCGAAACCGTAGAGGTGCTGGCCCTGGGGACCAATGCCATTGCAACGGCCCAGATGCTCAAGGCAAGGGCCAACAAAGGGGCTTCCGGAAGCAATGCCATTGTGCAGACGGTAAAAAAAGCGGATGTGATCATCGGTCCCGTGGGCATTATCATGCCCCATGCCATGATGGGAGAGGTGACCCGGGAAATGGCTGAGGCAATCTGCCTTTCCGATGCAAAAAAAATATTGCTGCCCCTGACCCAGGAAAACATCGCCATCGTTGGGGTGGCAGGACTGCCCCTGCCCCTTTTGGTGGATGAACTCATAGGGACCCATTTATCGTTTTTAGACAAGGAG
>JAHIVS010000558.1 GCA_018816605.1 Pseudomonadota bacterium | reverse complement strand
CATGTTTGCTGCGGGTTGTGCCAATAAACCTGCCGATGTCGTAACATCTAACCAGAATGCCACTGGCATGGCACTTAAAGCCATTCAGACCCTTGTAAGGAGGTAACTCACCATGGATAAAAAAAAATTCGGCGTTTATATATGCACAGGCTGTGGAATCGGCGATACACTCGACATGGAAGCCCTGGTCGGTGTACCCGATGAAGAGGGCGTAAATTGTACCACCCATCCCTTCCTTTGCTCCAAAGAGGGTGTGGAACTCATCCAAAAAGATGTGGATGACGGAAAAGTAAATGCCATGGTCATTGGGGCTTGCTCCAGACGGGTAAACTTTGACGTATTCAAATTTGACAATTGCATCGTTGAAAGAGCCAATCTTAGAGAAGGGGTGGTTTGGCCCCATTCAAGAGAAACCTACCCCGCCCTCACCGAAGACCAGAAGGACAATAGCGAACATTTTGACCCCATCCAGATGAAAGCGGAAGACTATATCAAGATGGGCATGATCCGTGTTGAAAAAGTAACCCTGCCCGTACCCTATAAAACAGAATCTTTTTCTAAAAAGATCCTTGTTTTGGGAGGTGGTGTTACCGGCATGGCAGCGGCCCTTGATGCAGCCAAAACCGGCTATGAGGTAACCATTGTTGAAAAAACAGCGGCTCTGGGCGGATATGCGGCAAAACTGAGAAGCCAGATGCCAGTTGCAGAGCCATTTGAAGCGCTCCAGACACCTGTGGTGGCAGCCATGATCAAGGAGATCGAATCTTTTTCAAACATAACCGTCAAAACCAATACGGAAGTTGCCCGTATTGCCGGACAGCCCGGTGAGTTGACAGTGACCTTTAAAACCCCTGGCGAAAAGATTCCCTTTGACGTTCCCTTTCCGTGTCCTCCTGAGATGCTGCTGGATGAAAAAGGCAAGGAATTGGATGCAGAAGCCGCCCATGCCAAATATCTGGAATACAATGAAGGAAGAGAAGATATCCTTCAATTGGATCCCACTGGCGAACTGTATGGCGCAGTAATTCTGGCAGCCGGATGGCGTCCTGCCAAATTCGAAGATGAAAAATACGCACATCTTGGCGTGGACCTTGCCGATGTGGTTACCAATGATGAATTTGAAATGATTGCCGCAAAAGGGAAGATTGTCAGACCCTCGGACGGCAAGGAAGCCAAAAATGTGGTTTTCATCCAGTCTCCGGGCAAAGAAGATGATGATGCCGATTTTGAATATTGCGGTTCCGTTACCAGCATGGTGGCCCTGAAACAGGCCAAATATGTTAGAAACGACTATTCAGACGCTAAAGCCTATATCATTTACCAGCACATGCGGACCCCGGGACTTCAGGAATATTTCTACAAAAGCATGCAGCAGGATGACGGCGTATTCATGACCAAGGGTGCGGTCACAGAAGTCGTTCAAAAAGGAGATTCTCTTACTGTTACGGCCACCCATACCCTTTTGGGTGAAAACCTTGCCATCAAGGCGGACATGGTTGTCGTTGCCGGCGGTATGGTACCGGCTACCAAGGATGATCCGATCATCAACCTGGCCTACAGACAAGGACCCGGTTTCAGAGACAATGATATTTTCGGTCAGTATGCAGACTCCAATTACATCTGCTTTCCCTATGAGACCCAGAGAACCGGTGTTTATGCCGCTGGCGCCATCAGACGGGCCATGACCATTGAAGAATCCATTGAAGATGCAACGGGTGCCGCCCTTAAGGCCATCCAATGTATTGAAAGCGCCAACCGCGGCATGGCCGTTCACCCCAGATCCGGTGACATGACCTATCCGGAGTTCTTCTTCCAGAGATGTACCCAGTGTAAGCGCTGTACGGTTGAGTGCCCCTTTGGCGCCCTGGATGATGATGCAAAAGGAACACCCAAGGCCAACCCCACAAGGTGCCGAAGATGCGGAACCTGTATGGGTGCCTGCCCGGAAAGAATTATTTCCTTTGCAGATTACACCATTGACAGTATCGGTTCCCAGGTAAAGGCCATCAGCGTTCCTTCTGAAGACGATTTTGATGAGCCGCCTTTCAGATTTTTGGCCCTTATCTGTGAAAATGATGCCTTCCCTGCTCTTGATATGGTGGGTATGAACCGCATGGATTATTCACCCAATGTCCGGTTTATCCCGGTCAGGTGTCTGGGTTCGGTAAATACCATCTGGATTAAAGATGCCCTGGCCCAGGGCCTTGACGGTGCCATTCTCATCGGTTGTAAACATGGGGATGACTACCAGTGTCATTTTATGAAAGGGTCAGAGCTTGCCGAAGT
>JAHIVS010000557.1 GCA_018816605.1 Pseudomonadota bacterium | reverse complement strand
GAAAAAATTTTCCAGATCTGCAAATGCTTTCGGAAAAATGAACGCAGCCCCCGGCATCTGCCGGAACTCACCCTGCTTGAATGGTATGAAAGCGGCACCACCTATCTTAATTTAATGGACCAATGCCAGGGACTCTTCCGACACATTGCAAAGGGATTGGACCGGGGGACCCATCTTGCCTACCAGGATGCAACCATTGACCTCGAACTTCCCTTTGACCGAATTACCGTTGAACAGGCGTTTAACATCCATGGATCAAAGTCCGCTATTCAGGCCCTTACAGACGGCAGTTTCGACGAAATCATGAGCTTTGAGGTGGAACCCTGCTTAGGGGACAAACGCCCCTGTATCCTATATGATTACCCTGCCCCCTTGGCCTCCCTTGCCAGACTCAAACCGGAAAACACAAAACTTGCCCAGCGGTTTGAACTCTATGTCGCGGGAATAGAACTTGCCAACGGATTTACAGAACTGACCGATCCTATTCTTCAACGGCAACGCTTTTTAAAGGAAAATAACCTCCGCGAAACCCGGGGGGAGACTGCCCTTCCCCTGCCGGAAAAATTTCTTTTTGACCTGAACACCATGCCGGAGGCCGCCGGCATTGCCCTTGGAGTCGACCGATTGGTCATGCTCTTTTGCAATGCTTCCACCATTGATGAGGTGGTGACGTTCACACCGGAATCCCTCTAATAATCTAATAATATTTATCTGAAGAATGATTTTCATGACCGTATCAAGTCATCTCCGGCTGCGAATATTCCATTGACTTCTTTTCCCATAAAATATACAAAAATTGGACCATTCTCTGTTGGGAGATTTTTTGAACAGAGGCGCGTACAGGACAATTTTGTAAAGCGATCCGGTGTCAGAAGCGTGCCCCGACCAAATGGTTATCCAAAGATTTCAATGGAATTAGGCATATATGACAATTTTTATGATTGGTACCCAACGATCCGGATCCAACCTCCTTCGGCTGATGCTCAATCAGCAGCCGGCCATTGCATCCCCCCATCCGCCCCATATTCTGGAACGGTTTATGCCCCTGCTGCCCCTGTATGGTGACCTTGAAACCGATGCCAATTTCGATCTGCTGGTGGATGACATCTGCCGGATGATCGAGGCCAATCCGGTTGCCTGGGCAGGGGTGGACCTGGACCGTCAGACCGTGAAGTCCTGTTGTTTCGAACGCTCACTCATGGCGGTGTACGGGGCAGTCCATGACCTGATGAGCGAGGCCAAGGAAGCACTGGTATGGTGTTGTAAAAGCCTTGCCAATGTTTATTATCTACCCCAGATCGAAGATTTTTTCCCGGACGCCCGCTATATTTACATATTCCGGGACGGCCGGGATGTGGCGGTTTCCTTCCGCAAGGCAGTGGTGGGGGAAAAAAGCTTTTACCATATTGCCAAACGCTGGCATGCCGAACAACAGCTGGCTCTTGGCCTCAAGAACAGGGTGGAGGCCGGGCGCTTCTTTGCAGTGAACTATGAGGATCTTACTGCAGATTCGGAAAAAATTCTCAAACAGATGATGCACCATTTCAAGACCCCCTATATTGAGGAGATGCTCCAGTTCAATATCTCAAAGGAGGCCATTGAGACAGCCAAATGCGGTGCCCTGTGGGCCAATGTCCAGCAGCCGGTCATAAAAAACAACACTGGAAAATTCCTTAGGGAAGCCAAGGAAGAAGATATCCGCATCTTTGAATGGGTGGCCGGCGAGAGCCTGGACTGCCTGGGTTATGACCGCAAGTATACCCAAAAAGGAGAGGGGCGGATATTTGAAGCCCGTGAAATCAGAGCCTTTGAAGAGGAAAATGTGCGATTGAAGCAGGAAATCGCCAGCCGGATTGATGCTGAGGAATTGCGTCTGCGTGAGCCCCAGCGAAAATTGCTTGAGGAGATCCAGGCCCGGGGGAAATAGGGTGTCCGGATTTTAGGATAGATGCCAACAAAGGGTGGGTTAATGGATGGTTAAACGAAGGGGTGCCTGTAATCCAATGTCAACACAGAAGTCCCGGGAGCAGGAAGGGGTGAAAAACAACGCCGGGGAGAGGATGCGTGTCCCCCTGTGGTTTCTTTTCTGGAATTTTTTAAAGATCGGCTGCATCGCTTTTGGCGGGTTTACCGCCCTGGTTGCGGTGGTGGAAAATGACATGGTCCGGAAACGGAATCTCCTGAAAACAGAGGATATGCTGGACGGCATTTCCCTGGCCATGTTGTTGCCCGGTCCCATGGCCGTGAATGTGGTGGCCTTTGTGGGCTACCGATTGCGGGGGGGGGTCGGGGCCCTGGTAAGCGCCTTTGGCGTCATTCTGCCCTCTTTTTTCCTTTTAATCGGTCTCTCCCATGTCTATTTCAACTATGGAGAAATTCCCACGGTCAGCAAGGCCTTTGCCGGCTTTGTCCCGGCAGTGACCGCCATTATAATCAACACGGCCTGGGGAATGGGCAAAAAGGCAATCAAAGGCTGGCCCGAATTCATCATGGGCCTTGCGGCTGCCCTGGTCCTCCTCGGGATCGGCGGGTTCTACATTACCCTGATGATTATTTTCGGTGCCGGCCTTGTGGGTCTTGCGGTAAACGGCCGTCGACATGCTCCTTCAGGCAAGCCGGTTGTCAGGGACTATGCATCAGAGAAAGGTTTCGGGTTTTCAAAAATCACATTCTTCGTTTCCCTGGCCCTGCTGGTGATTTTTCTGATCCTTTTTTCAGTGCCATTGCCAGGCCTGGGCCAGGACTCCCTGGCCCGGATTTTCGTTACTTTTTCCGGAATGAGCCTCATGCTTTTTGGCGGGGGGTTTGTTTTTATTCCCCTGATCCAGGAGATTGTGGTGGACGGGCTTCACTGGGTGACCCAGACCGAATTTACCAGTGCCATTGCCATGGGGCAGATTACCCCGGGGCCCATCCTGATCAGCGCCGCCTTCATCGGTTACAAGATAAGGGGATTGGTGGGAGCTGCTCTGGCCACCTTTGCCATCTTCTTTCCCCCCGCCCTGCTCATGGTCAATGCTTCCCGGATATTGGACCGCATCAAAGGGAGCCAACGGGTTCAGTCCGCGCTCACGGGGATCCGGGCGGCCGTGGTGGGGATGGTCTTTGCCGCTGCCGTGGTCATTGGCCGCGGGTGTGAATTCCACTGGGTGACATTGGTCATTTTTGCCGGGTGCATGGTGGCACTCCTGAAGTTTCACATCGATATCGTATGGATCATTCCTGTGTCCGGCCTTGCAGGGATGCTCTCCTATTGAGAAAGTTCAGTGAATGTATGAATGAAAAAAGGACTCTATCCATGATGATGAAAAAAACCTTTTGGCAGGTTTTCGGATGCCTGGTGCTTTTCCTGGTTGCCAGCCTTGGAAACTTGACCCTTGTGTCCGTTGGGTGTGCAGATGTCAACCAGACAACTGCAAATACCGGTACCCTGGTCCCTGAAAACAAAACCGTGAAGAATCCAACCGGTTCGGGCATGAAAAATATCCAGATCACGGTGGTGGCCAAGCGGGGCAAAGAACAGGCGGTCCAAAAGTGGCAGCCCACTGCCGACTATCTTACCGAACATATTCCCGGGTATCGGTTTTTTGTCACACCCCTTGACTGGGATGAGATACGCAAGGCCGTGTCCGAAGGAACCCCTGATTTTGTCCTGACCAATCCGGGCATGTATGTGGAGTTTGAAGCACTGCATGATGTGAGGCGCATTGCAACCCTCAAGAACCTGCGTCTCGGCAAACCTTATACCTCCTTTGGAGTGGTTTTTTTCCGGCGTGTGGATCGCACGGATATGAGCCAGGTCAACGATATCAAGGGCAAGCATCTGGCTGCCGTGGAAGAGACGGCCTGGGGAGGCTGGCAGGTTGGCTGGCGGCAGCTTTTGGAAATGGGGATTGATCCATACAAGGACCTGGAAAAACTCACATTTGAAGGGTCCCACGATAACGTGGTCCTGGCAGTGCGGGACAGAAAGGCAGACCTTGGTGTGGTGCGCACCGATACCCTGGAGCGGATGGCGGCTGAGGGTAAAATTGATCTGGCCGATTTTACGCCCATTTTTCTCAACGGCGAGTATGGGGATCGGTTCCCCTTCTGGCTAAGCTCCAAGCTCTATCCGGAATGGCCCTTTGCCACTTCCCCCCATACGCCCATGGAATTGAACGAAAAGGTGGCCATCGCACTGATGAGTATTCCGGCAGACAGCAGGGCTGCCAAATCCGGCCAGTATGAAGGCTGGACCGTGCCGTCCAACTATCAGCCCATCCATGAAACCCTGCGCATGCTCAAGGTAACGCCCTATGAACACTATGGGGAAATTACGTTGCAAAAGGTCCTGGCCAAGTACTGGAAGGAATTGCTTCTGGCTGTGCTGCTGGTCATTGGGCTTGGGTTTGTAACCTTTTATTTCAGACGTCTGAACCAGCGCCTGACCCAGACCCAGGATCAGCTCCATGATGAGCTTGCCGAGAGGAGACGGGCCCAGAAAGCGCTTCAGATAGCGTCCGAAGAGGTGCAAAAAAAGAATCAGGAGCTGGTAAACAATCTCGAACAGATAAAAACGATGCAGGCCCAGATCATCATGCAGGAGAAGATGGCCTCCCTGGGAAGCCTGACCGCGGGTATTGCCCATGAAATAAAGAATCCCCTCAATTTTGTGATCAATTTTTCCGAACTGACCGCCGATCTGGTGGATGAAATAAAGGAGGTTCTTAAGGATCATAAGGAGAAATTCGACGACAAGGACTGGGACTATCTCACCGAGATATTGGGGGATCTGGCCTCCAATGCCGCCAAGATCAACGAGCATGGCAAACGCTCGGATTCCATAGTCCGCAATATGCTGGATCACTCCAGGGGAAATGCCGGGGAACTCCATCACACAGAGATAAACACTTTTGTGGATGAATACGTCAAGCTCGGGTACCACGGCATGCGGGCCAATGACGGCGATTTTAACGTGACCATCCACACCGACTACGATCCTGGGGTGGGGTCTTTGGATGTCATCCCCCAGGATCTGAGCCGGGTGATCCTGAATATCGTGAACAATGCCTGCTATGCGGTCAAGGAGAAGCAAGACTCCCTGGGAGGGGATTTTGAACCCACCATTTGGGTTGCCACCCAAAAGAAAGGACAGGGGGTGGTGATCAGTATCCAGGACAACGGTACCGGCATACCAAAGGAGACCAGGGAAAAGGTATTCACCCCGTTTTTCACCACCAAACCCTCAGGGTCCGGAACCGGACTGGGCCTCTCCATGAGTTATGATATCGTGGTCCAGGGGCACAAGGGCACATTTGATGTGGAATCAGAGGAGGGGCAGTTTACCCGGTTTATTGTGGGGCTGCCCGGGCACACAGGGTAGAAACAGGCATGGGGGCAACGGCCCCGAAAGAACCGGCGGTTACTCTTTCCTTGCACTCCTTTTGGGAACGTGCTAGTTAGTGATGATAAACGATTGCTTATCGGAAAAACGTTCGGAGGAAGGTATATGACCAGGAAGATTCTCGTGGTGGATGATGAGCCGGATCTTGAGGTTTTGATTCTGCAGAAATTTAGACGTAAGATCAGAAATAATGACTTTGAATTTTTTTTTGCACGAAACGGTTTGGAAGCCCTGGAGCAGTTAAGGGACAATGAGGACATTGACATGATTCTCACCGACATCAATATGCCCCAGATGGACGGCCTGACCCTGCTTGAAGAACTCCTCAGGCTACCGTGTCTGACAAAGGCGGTGGTGGTTTCAGCCTACGGCGACATGAACAATATCCGAACGGCCATGAATCGGGGCGCCTTTGACTTTATCACCAAGCCCATTGATTTCAGGGACCTGGAACTGACCATTGATAAAACCCTTTCGGAAATGCTCGTTCTTCAGAAAGGACATCAGGCCCGAAATACCCTGTCCGCACTACAGCAGGAGATGGAGCTGGCCGGCAGGCTGCAGCAGTCCATTCTTCCCCGGTCCTACCCGGAATGCCGGGAGGTGTCTGTGTACGCCAAGATGGTACCTGCCAAGGACATTGGAGGTGATTTTTACGACTTTTTTTTTATTGACGACGACCACCTGGGGTTTATCATTGCCGATGTATCGGGCAAGGGGGTGACTGCTGCCATGTTCATGGGTGTCAGCCGCACCCTGCTGAGGTTCACGGCATTGCAGGGCACAGCGGTGGACAAGGTCCTTTCCCATGTGAACAACCTGCTTTGCGTGGACAATGAGCTGTGCATGTTTGTCACCGTGATCTATGCCGTGCTGAACGTAAAGACCGGTGAACTCAGATATGCCAACGGCGGCCATACGCCCCCGGTGAAAATCGCTCCGGACAGCAGCCTCATGATGCTGCCCCAGACCAAAGGCATCGCCCTTGGGGTGATGGAAGGCATTGAGTTTGAGGAAGGTACTGTATACCTAGCTCCTGGTGATTTGCTGTATCTTTTCACCGACGGCATGCCCGATGCCGAGAATGAGGCCCATGAGTTTTACGACGAGAAGCGGTTGATGGAATTTCTGGGCAGCCTGGATCAGGTAGCCCCTGCATCGGTGGTCAACGGGGCATATAAGGCGGTAACGGACTTTGTAGGCAAAGGTCCGCAGTTTGACGACATGACCCAACTGGCAATCCAGTACCAACCGCCTGAATAAAAAAGGAATATTAAATAAGGAAATTATCATGCATGTAGAACATGAGATCAGAGAGGATATTGATATTGTATTTTTGATTGGCCGCATTGATGCCCAGTCTGCTCCGGGTGTAAATCAGGAGATCGCAACCGTTCTGGAAAACGGCCGGGGCAAGATGCTGATTGATTTTAAAGCCCTGGAGTACATCAGCAGTGCCGGTCTTAGGGTTTTGATCACCTTTGCCAAAAAACTAAAGGCTGCCCAGGGATCCCTGGTTTTGTGCAATCTCAACCCTAAAATTTACGAGGTGTTTGATGTCTCAGGGTTTACAGCCATTTTTGATATCCGTACCACCCAGGAAGAGGCCCTGAAAACCTTGGGCGCTTGAACCCGAGTGAAGAACATACCCCAAAGCGAATTCTCTTCGCCTGAGACAAAGGAGTATCCTTTGAACAAAACTTTGACGCTTTCTGCAACCCTGGAAAATCTCGAAGCTTTTCTGGACGCAGTCCGCGGCTTTGCCGCAGACTGCGGAATGGACGATAAATTATTGCATCAGGTGGAACTCTCCCTTGAGGAGGTTCTGGTAAACGTCATCAGTTATGCCTATCCCAAAGAAGAACAAGGCGATGTGGAAGTGCGGTGCGCATGGGACATCCAGAAGGGCTTGACCGTCGTGGTCGTGGATTCCGGTGCTGCGTTTGATCCCCTTGCAAAACCCGACCCGGACACAAGCCTCTCCCTTGATGAGCGGGGTATAGGCGGACTGGGCATCTTCCTGACCAAAAAAATGATGGACAAAGTGACCTATGAACGGTGCCATGGCAAAAATATTTTTACCATGACCAAACTATGCCCGGAAAACTAAAAAGACATTACCCGTTCCTCATAGGGTTTTTTCCCTTTTGTTCGAGCAGCTTGGTTATATTTTTAAAATACTGTTAAAATCGTGGGCCAGCACTTTCTCGAAGTGGAAACCCCCATCCGTTGTCCGAATATTATCCCGGAAGCCCATATTGATCCGGTCTTATCAGACTCCCATTATCTACAGGCATCCCCGGAACTTTGCATGAAACGGCTTTTATCCCAGGGCCATGAAAAAATTTTCCAGATCTGCAAATGCTTTCGGAAAAATGAACGCAGCCCCCGGCATCTGCCGGAACTCACCCTGCTTGAATGGTATGAAAGCGGCACCACCTATCTTAATTTGATGGACCAATGCCAGGGACTCTTCCGACACATTGCAGAGGGGTTGGGCAGGGGGACCCGCCTGGTTTACCAAAACCAACCCATTGACCTTGACGCCCCCTTTGACAAAATTACCGTTGAACAGGCGTTTAACATCCATGGATCAAAGTCCGCTATTCAGGCCCTTACAGATGGCAGTTTCGACGAAATCATGAGCTTTGAGATAGAACCCT
>JAHIVS010000556.1 GCA_018816605.1 Pseudomonadota bacterium | reverse complement strand
CGCCCTGGTAAGGGGACTTGGGAATGGCCGCTAAAACACCCCATTCCATACACCCCTTTTTCCGGGAGAAGCGCATTCTCTTTCCGGTGCTGCTGCTTTCAGGCATAGGTGTTGTAATGGTTTATTCCGCCTCATCCTCCATCAGCATGGAAGACCACAACACCCTGTTCTATTACATGAAAAAGCAAGCCCTGTTTTTGTCCATCAGCCTATGTGTCATGTTTGTGACAGCCTCCTTTCCCTACAGGCTTTATAGAAGTTTTGCCTATATCATTCTTGCAGCAGCCCTGGGCCTGCTCATTGCCGTACTCTTTCCCGGGCTGCATATCAAGGCAGGGGGGGCATATAGATGGTTAAACCTGGGCGGGTTCACCTTTCAACCCGCAGAGTTTGCAAAATTGGCCATGATCCTTTTTATGGCCTATTCCCTGGCAAAAAAACAAGAGATGATCGCACAATTTTCCGTCGGCTTTTTCCCCCATGCCTTTGTCTTCAGCCTCTTTGCCGGACTCATTATCCTTCAGCCGGATTTCGGCACCATCGTGGTGATGGGGCTTATCTGCTGGGGAATGATGTTTGTTGCCGGGGTAAGGTTTCTCCATTTGCTCAGTCCCCTGCCCCTGGTCATCCCCATTGTCTATTTTCTGGTCTTCAAGGTTGAATATCGGATGCTGCGGATCCTGACCTTTCTGAACCCCTGGGATGATCCCTACAATACCGGATACCAGATCACCAACTCCTTAAAGGCCATTGGCTCCGGCGGTCTGTTTGGCAAAGGCATTGGCCTGGGGATGCAGAAAATGCACTATTTGCCGGAACCCCATACGGATTTCATCTTTTCCATCATCGGTGAAGAACTGGGTCTGATCGGCGTACTTGCAATTTTCATCCTTTACATCATTCTCCTGGTAACCGGTTCCCAGATTGCCAAAAATGCAGACAATATGTTCGGCTCCATAACAGCCGCCGGCCTGACCCTGTATATAGGGGTCCAGGTTATCATCAACACGGGGGTTGCATTGGGAGTGCTGCCCACCAAAGGCCTTACCCTGCCGTTTATCAGTTACGGCGGAACCTCTCTGGTGGTCAACATGGCTGCCATGGGAATTTTAATGAACATTGGGGCATCGAATAAAAATGACCGATAAATTCAACTTGATCATTGCCGGCGGAAAAACAGGGGGACACCTTTTTCCCGGGATTGCCGTTGCCCAGGCACTCAAGGCCCAATATCCCAAGGCAAAAATTCTGTTTGTCGGAACCGATGCTCCCTTTGAAGTCTCCACCTTGAAAACCTACGGATTTGATCATAAAACCATTATCTCCAGGCCCATCAAGGGAGGAAGCCTTTTAAACAAACTATATTCTATGGCCCTTATCCTTGTCAGCCTGGTCCAGGCCCTGGCTATTCTGACCCGTTTCAAGGCAGACTTTGTACTGGGGGTTGGCGGGTTCTCATCCTTTGCCGTTGTTCTGGCCGCATGGATTCTGAGAATCCCAAGGGCCATCCAGGAACAAAATTCCATACCCGGCATCACCAACCGCCTGCTGTCCCGGTTTGCCGGCAGTATTTTCACAGCCTTTGAGACCACCAGGGGCATGACCGGCAACCCGAAAACCAATTGTGTGGGAAATCCCATCCGCAGGACAACGCCCACAGAAAACCTGGAAACGCCAATGGATATTCACCCGGATGATTTTGTCATCCTGGTAACCGGCGGAAGCCAGGGCGCAGCCAGTATCAACCGGGCCTTTGTCCAGTCAATTAAACATATGGACAACCTGGACCGGGTGTATATTATCCACCAGACAGGACTTGCCGATGAAGCCACCATACGGCAAGCCTATGGACAACTTTCGGTGCGCAGAACGGTCCGGGCTTTTTTCCAGAACATGCCCGCCCTCCAGGACAAGGCCAGCCTTGCCATCGCAAGGGCCGGCGCCTCCACGGTTTCCGAATTGAATATAAAAGGACTGCCGGCAATTCTGGTACCCTTCCCCCATGCTGCCGACGACCACCAGACCTTTAATGCCAGAATCCTGGAAGAAAAAGGAGCCGCCATTGTCATTGCCGACAAGGACCTGAAAGGATCTGCCCTTAAAGACACCCTCCAGACGCTTCTGGCAGACCGGGAAAAATTAAAACAAATGGGAATTGCTGCAAAAAAGCTGGCCATGCCCGATGCGGACAAGATCATAGCCACTATAATTTTAAACACAAAAAACTTAGGGGTGTAACCATGTACCAGAGCAATTATCATATCCACTTTGTTGGCATCGGCGGCATTGGCATGAGCGGGATTGCGGAATTGCTGATCAACCTTGGATACACCGTATCCGGGTCAGACCTGAAACTTTCCCATATTACAAAGCGGCTTGAAAAAAAAGGTGCCAAAATTTTCCAGGGCCATGCCAAGGGGCAGATAAAGGGGGCTGATGTCATTGTCACTTCGTCGGCCATTTCCCAGGAAAACCCGGAAGTGATCCAGGCAAAACAGATGGTCATCCCCATCATCCCCAGAGCTGAAATGCTGGCCGAACTCATGCGGATAAAATACTCCATCGCCATTTCCGGCGCCCACGGGAAAACCTCCACCACAGCCATGATCTCCCAGATCTTAAATACTGCGGGCCTTGATCCAACGGTGATCATCGGTGGTCTGTTACAGGGACTGGACACCAATGCCCTCCACGGCAACGGTGACTTTATTGTGGCCGAAGCCGACGAAAGCGACGGCTCTTTTCTCAAATATTCCCCTGCCATTGCAGCTGTCACCAATATTGACCTGGAGCACCTTGATTTTTACAAGGATATTGAAGAGATCAAGGACACCTTTGTAAAGTTCATCAATTCCGTCCCCTTTTACGGCCTGGCCATCCTCTGCCTGGACAATCCCCACATCCAGGATATCCTGCCCAGAATCCATGTCCGGTACACCACCTTTGGCATGAGTGCCCAGTCGGACCTCCAGGCCAGGGGCATCAGTTTCCATGGCGGGAAAAGCCGGTTTTCCGTCTTTCACAAGGACATGGATCTGGGAGAAATCAACCTGAACATTGCCGGTATTCACAATATCTCCAATGCCCTGGCCGGAATCGCAACAGGCCTGGAACTGAAAATACCCTTTGTGACCATCAAAAAGGCCCTGGAAGAAATCAAAGGTGTCAAGCGCCGCCTTGAAATCAAAGGAGAAAAAAAAGGCATCCTTGTCATGGACGACTACGGCCACCACCCCACAGAGATCATGGCCACCCTGACAGCTGTACGGGAAAGCTATCCGGAAAGACGCCTCATTGTTGTATTCCAGCCCCACCGCTATACAAGAACCCAGGCCCTGTTTGATGACTTCACCCGGGCCTTTTACCAGTCTGCCATCCTGATTGTACTGCCCATATACGCTGCCAGTGAGACGGCCATTGAAGATGTGGATTCAACCGTTCTGTGCCGGGGTATAAAGGCCCATGGACACAAGGACGTTTCCTTTGCACCGGATTTTACCCAGGCCCTGTCCATTATCACCCACAAGGCGCGCAAAAAAGATCTGGTCCTTACCCTGGGTGCCGGAGACATCTACACACTTGGCGAACAACTGGTGGAGATATTATAAAATAAAATGACTGTCGAAAAAAACCATAACCGCTTTAAAGAAGCTTTTTCGCTTTTGTCCCAGGAACCCTTGAGTCGCTATACCAGCTTTCGGGTCGGGGGACCGGCAGATCTCTTAGGCCTTCCCAGGGACCGGCAGGCCCTTTCTGACCTGCTTTTGGCCGCAAAAAAGGAAAACATACCCGTCACCATTATAGGGGGCGGTACCAATATTCTGGTTTCTGACAAGGGTATTCGGGGACTTGTCATTGTTCTGAGTGAATTTAAATCCCTTCCCTGCAGGGTGGAAACACCCCAAAACTCGGACAAGGAGACACAGATTCTCATTTCCGATGCAGGAGAACGTCTGTCAACGGTCTGCAATTTTGCCATGGACCAGGGACTTTCCGGACTTGAGTTTGCCGCCGGTATCCCCGGCACCCTCGGGGGCGCCATCATGATGAATGCCGGAACCGCCACCTGGAGTATTTCCCAGGCAGTGGCCTCTGTGGAAACCATTGACACAAAGACGCTTTTGTATCAGACCATTGGAAAAAAAGACCTTGCCTTTGCCTATCGGAAACTTTGTCTGGAAGACAAGATCCTTCTTGGGGCGAATCTCACCCTGACAACGGCAGACCCGAAAATGATCCGAAAAAGATTTGACCAGCAGATGAAAAGCAAAAATGCCAGCCAGCCGGTATCCCTGGCAAGTGCCGGATGCTTCTTCAAAAACCCGCCACATCACCTGCCGGCCGGAAAGCTTATTGAAGATGCCGGGTTAAAGGGGAAAAAAATCAATGACGCAAAGGTGTCGGAACTCCATGCCAATTTTATCATCAACACCGGCAACGCCAGGTGTGAGGATATACTGGCCCTGAAAAGACTGGTCCAAAAAACCGTGTTTGAAAAATTTCAGATCCAACTTGAAACAGAGGTAAAGGTAACAGGTGAATAAACAAATGAAACAGAACAAGTATAAGCCTGAACCCTCTTCCCCCAAAGGGAAAATCGCCCTCCCAAGGGCCCTGAAACCAATCAGCCTGAAAGCATGGCTAAGCGTTGGCCTTGTTTTCCTCATGAGCCTTTCAGCCATCTGGGTCCATGATGCCATCACACAATGCCCGTTTTTCACCATAAAGCAGGTGGACATTTCAGGGGCCCTCCGGGTGGAAAAAAAGGAGATCATTCAACTTGCCGGCCTGACGGAAGGAACCAACCTGTTTCAGATAAACCGGAACACCATTGAGCAGCGACTTGTCAGCCATCCCTGGATTGCGGGGGCCTCGGTCAAACGCTCTTTTTTTTCAACCCTGGTGGTGACCATTATTGAAGAAGAGCCCCTGGCCATTGTGAATATTGAGAATCTGGCAGACATCATCATCAACACCCAGGGTCAGCCCTTTAAGGAATATGACCCCCAAAAGGATCAGCTGAACTTTCTCCCGGTTATCTCCGGAATGGATCTGACCCAGGCCGGCACCACCTACCAATTTGAGGGGCTCTTGTTCAATTCCATCATGGATCTTTTGAAGCTCCAGGGGTTTGGCAGGATCAGCAAGATCATGGGAGATGAAAACATCGGCATCACCATTCAAAGTCAGGACATCTACAATCGAAATCCGGCCAATACACAAACGGTCATGCCCATAAAGCTAGGGTTCAACCAGTTTGAGGAAAAACGGACCAAGGCAATAAAAATCAGCACCTATATTGATAAAAATTTTCCAGAAAAAAGCATTTGCGCCATGGATCTTTATAACATTGAAAAAATCTTTATCACTACAAAAGAGACTGATGCTCTGCACCACACACTAGAAAAGGGGGTTTAATTTGCAGGGAAATGAAAAAATAATAGTAGGTCTCGACATCGGCACGACCAAGATCTGCGCAGTTGTCGGGGAGATGCTCGATGATGAAATCAACATCATCGGCGTGGGGTCCCACCCGTCCACAGGATTGCGCAAGGGGTCTGTGGTAAACATAGAATCCACCGTGGACGCCATACGAAAAGCCGTTGAAGAAGCTGAGCTCATGGCTGGCTGTGACATTTCATCTGTTTATGTGGGGATTGCCGGAAACCATATCAAAGGGTTCAACAGCCATGGCATCATTGCCATAAAGGGACGGGAAATCATGGAATCCGATGTGGAAAGGGTAATAGATGCTGCAAAAGCGGTTGCCATCCCAACGGACCGGGAGATTCTCCATGTCATTCCCCAGGAATTTATCGTGGATGATATGGAGTCCATTCAGAACCCCGTGGGCATGACCGCCATCCGCCTTGAAGCAAAAATTCATATTGTTACAGGAGCGGTCTCTTCGGCGAGAAATATTATCAAATGCTGCAACAAGGCAGGCCTTGAAGTGTGTGACGTTGTCTTGGAATCCCTTGCCTCGGGCCAGGCAGTTCTCACCAATGAAGAAAAGGAACTGGGGTGTCTGCTGGCGGATATGGGGGGCGGCACCACAGACCTTGCCCTTTTTAAGGACAACAATGTCAAATTTATTTATGAGTTAACTGTGGGCGGCAACAACCTGACCAATGATATTTCCATCGGGCTGCGGACCCCCCTTCCCGAGGCGGAAAAAATCAAAATAGAACACGGCACCTGCGTGCCGCAAAATGTAAAACAGGGTGCCACCATTCAAGTCCCGGCAGTGGGCGGCAGGGCACCCAAAAAATTATCCAAGGGTATTCTGGCTGAAATTCTAGAACCCAGGGTAGATGAGATTTTTTCCCTGTTGAAAAAAGAGATCTTTTCCAACGGACTTGAAAACTCCTTTCCTGCCGGGTTTGTCCTGACCGGCGGCAGTGTGGTCCTGAACGGCATTTCTGAAATTGCCGAATCGGTTTTCAATGTTCCGGTGAGGATTGGTCAACCCAATAATATCGGCGGGCTAAAGGATATTGTCAGAAACCCCGCCTATGCAACGGGGGTGGGCCTTGTAATTTTCGGCAGCAATGCCACCTGTAAGCTTGATTTCAAAGAAACAGATACACGCGGCTTAAAACCCATATTAACAAGAATGAAACAATGGTTTAAAGATATCATATAATTTTTAGGGAGGTGGATATGACGTTTTCTTATGTAGAGAGTGACAAATCGGCAAAAATCAAGGTTATCGGTGTTGGCGGAGCCGGCGGAAATGCAGTGAACAACATGATTGACGCAAAACTCCGGGGGGTCAAATTCATTGTTGCCAATACCGATGCCCAGGCCCTTGAATCATCAAGGGCAGAGGTGAAAATCCAGTTGGGAAGAACCCTTACCCAGGGTCTTGGGGCCGGGGCCAATCCCAACACAGGCAGGGAGGCTGCCCTGGAAAGCGTGGATGAAATCAGAGCCGCGCTGGAAGACAGCCATATGGTTTTTATCACTGCAGGATTTGGCGGCGGAACCGGTACGGGAGCTGCCCCCATTATTGCAGAGATCTGCAAGGACCTCGGTATTCTCACCGTGGCTGTCGCATCCAAGCCCTTTTCCTTTGAAGGCAAGAAAAGGGAACGACAGGCCCTGGACGGACTTGAAAAACTCCACGAAATCACTGACACCGTAATCACCATTCCCAATGACAGGCTCCGGGGTATTGCCCCCAAGGGTGCCAGAATGGTGGACATGTT
>JAHIVS010000555.1 GCA_018816605.1 Pseudomonadota bacterium | reverse complement strand
CGGAACCATCAATGAAACCGACGTGGGCCTGGCGGCCGTATCCGATGCCATTATCATCGGGTTTAATGTCAGGCCTTCTCCCCAGATCCGCAAAATGGCCAAGGATGAAAATGTGGACATGCGCTTCTATGACATTATTTATAATGTTATCAATGATATCAAGGCCGCTCTGGATGGTATGATGCCCTCCACCTTCCATGAGATCATTATCGGTCGCGCCGAAGTTCGGGAGGTCTTTGTGGTTCCGAAGATGGGAACCATTGCGGGTTCTCACATTATGGAGGGTAAGATGGTCCGGGGTAAAAAGGTTCGCCTGCTCCGTGACGGGGTCATTAAATGTGACACCCAGCTCTCTTCTCTGCGACGGTTTAAAGATGATGTAAAAGAAGTGGATCAGGGCTACGAGTGCGGTATCGGCCTTGAAAAATTTAATGATATTAAAGTGGATGATGTTATTGAGTGTTATGAAGTCGAAGAAAGAAAATATAAGGGTGAATAAGGTAATCGATGAAACCCTATACTAGAGGCGATAGAATTGCCGGCATGATCCAGGTGGCCATCACAGATCTTTTGAGAAAAAAGATATCCAATCCCAAGGTTGAAATGGCGACGGTCAGTGGGGTGAAACTCACCGCCGACCTTCGCATAGCCGATATCTATATCACGGTATTCGGCGGAAAGAAGAAAGTTGCCGAGGCCATGGAGGGATTTAAGCAGTCAAAGGGGTTTATTAAAAAGAGCATCGCCCCGGGACTGGGTCTTAAATTCATGCCGGAGCTGAGGTTTTTCCACGACGATTCCTTTGATAAGGCCGCCAAGATGGATGCGCTAATCCAGGCGGCCTCGGATTCCGATGTCAAGACCGATGAATCCGATGAAATAGACGAAACCGATGAATTGCCTGATCTTTCAATGGATTCTGCTGATCCGGATTCCCAAGACCAATAATTTCCGGGCAAATTTAAATGAAAGATGGTATTTTAGCGATTCATAAACCCGAAGGTATTTCTTCGGCCGGGGTGGTGGCAAGGGTAAAGCGGGTGCTGGGTGTTAAAAAAATCGGTCATACCGGTACCCTGGATCCATTTGCAACCGGGCTTTTGCTCATTGCCGTTCAAAAGGCAACCCGGATATCCCGATTTTTCTTAAGCGGCAGTAAACAATACCGGGCCAAGGTGAGGCTCGGGGTTGAAACCGATACCTACGATTGTACGGGCAAAACGGTGTTTGAGGCAGATCCGGCTATTGTTAACGCCATCTCTCCCACAGCGGTCCGTGAGGTAGTCGCTCAATTTCTTGGTTGTCAGGAACAGATTCCCCCCAGTTTTTCCGCATTGAAGCACGAGGGACAACCCCTTTACAAGCTGGCACGCAAGGGGGTGATGATACAAAAGCCTCCTAGAAATATTGAAATTTTCAGTATTTGTGTTGACCAGATGGATCTGCCGGAGTTTGAAATAAATGTTCATTGTTCCGGCGGCACCTATATCCGAAGTTTGGCCTATGATATCGGAAAAAAATTGGGGTGTGGCGCCCATTTGTCAGGGTTGTGCCGGACCCGCTCATCCGCTTTTGACCTGGACAATGCCCTAGGGCTTGATGCGTTGGAAAGAATGACACCAGAAGAGATTGAGCCTTACATTCTTCCCATGTCCCAGTGTCTTGGCTTTTTGCCCAGTGTCCAGGTGACATCTGCTCTGGAGAAAAAAATTTCCTACGGGCAAAAATTGTCCAAAGAAGAGATTGAATCGCAGCTCCCCCTGGAAAGCGTTCCGGATTCAATCATACGGCTGGTGGATTCTTCCAACCAATTGCTGGCTCTCATTGAACCGGACAAAGCGTTACCCATTTATAATTATTGTTGCGTTTTTACCAGTTAACTGGTATTTTTCAGCGGTTATACATATTTGTAATGGTATTTTGATCTGTTTGCACCTCTAATTTTTCTGAATGGAATATCGGATGAAGGTCGGTCATGAGCGGTCAAATTTTATACCATGTTTTATTTATTCCAGACTAAGGAGTACAAAAAGTGGTTTTATTAGCAGAGAACAAAGAGGAGATGATCGAGGGATTCAAGCTCCACGAGTCGGATACCGGCTCTCCCGAAGTACAGGTGGCAATTTTGACCCACCGCATCAGTT
>JAHIVS010000739.1 GCA_018816605.1 Pseudomonadota bacterium | reverse complement strand
ATAACAAACAATCGCAACAACCCCCATTCAACGAAAAGAAGGGTCGCCGGCTATGCCCGGGTTTCGACTGACAGTGATGAACAGTTCACCAGTTATGAGGCCCAGATCGAGTACTATACCGAATTCATCAAGAGTCGTCCTGATTGGGAATTCATCAAGGTCTATACCGATGAAGGCGTGAGTGGGACCAGCACCAATCGTAGGGAAGGCTTCAAGCAGATGATAAACGACGCCCTGATGGGAGAGATCGATCTTATCGTCACCAAATCGGTCAGCCGGTTTGCCAGAAATACTGTAGACAGCCTGACCACCATTCGCATGCTCAAGGAGAAGAATGTCGAATGCTACTTCGAGAAGGAAAACATTTGGACCTTCGACGGTAAAGGTGAATTATTGATAACCATCATGAGCTCGATCGCACAGGAAGAAAGCCGGTCGATCTCCGAAAACACCACATGGGGCAAGCGAAAGCAAGCTAAGGATGGCAAGGTTTCAGTTCCCTACAGCAACTTCCTTGGATATGACAAAGGGCCCGATGGTAACATGGTCGTGAATGAGGAACAAGCCGAATTGGTAAGACTCATCTACGCTCTATTCCTTCAGGGAAAGAGTCCGAATGGGATCGCCGAAATTCTCACCGAGAAAAACATCCCCTCACCCGGACGTGGAAAACAATGGGTTTCCTCCTGCATAAAGAGCATCCTGCAGAATGAAAAATACATCGGAGATGCTTTGTTGCAAAAAAGCTTCACCGTAGATTTCCTCACCCACAGGCAGAAGGTGAACGAAGGAGAAGTACCACAGTACTATGTGGAAGACCATCATGAACCGATCGTATCCAAAGAAATGTTTGCTCTAGTCCAGACCGAGATGAAACGGCGCGATGGAATGCCTGGCAGACGAAACCGCAGGAGAATGCTTTCAGGACGAATCCTCTGTGCCCAGTGCGGCTCTTGGTTTGGAGAGAAGAAATGGCATCCAAACAGCAAATATCAGAAAGTGGTTTGGCAATGCAATGGGAAATATGATAAGGCACACTCCCAATGTACCTCAGGCAACCTGATAGAACAGGATGTCCAGAGAATGTTCGTGATAGCGGTCAACAGACTACTGAAGGATTCATCCAGCATCCTTGAAACACAGAAACTTGTCTACGACACGGTTTTTGATACCGCTGGTCTGGAAAGGGAAAGGACGGCACTCATAGCTGACATGAGTGTTACAGCCGAACTCATGGAGCGAATGTCGAGCGGACAACCCAGCTCAAGATCCAATGGATATACCCATACTCAAGAGTATCAAGCACTACAGATACGTTATGAGCAGGCTGAGAAACGCAAAGAGGATCTCGACAATACTATCCAGGACAAGATAGCCAAAAAAGCACTTGCAACTTCATTCTTCGATAACCTCAAGAAGCAGAATAGCCAGGTCGTGCGGTTTGATGAGGACCTATGGAGCGGGCTGGTTGACCATCTCAAGGTGCATTCTCCCAATGACGTCCGATTCATCTTCCGCGACGGATCTGAAATCAAGGTGGACTTATCCGAAGAGGAAAAGAAACGCCCTCCTCTCACAGAGAAACAGATGACTGAGATCAGCAGTCTTCGGCGAGAGGGAATGTCTTATGCGAAGATCGGAGAAAAGCTGAATCTTCCTCGTGGACAGGTTCGCAGCTTCTGCCTTTCCAGAACTTCGGAAAATGAGGCAGCTGTACAAGGAGATGGAGAGCATGTGTTCTGCAAGACTTGCGGGAAAGAGCTTGAACATACCCCCGGTTTTAGGAAAAAGATTTTTTGCTCGGACGGATGCAGGCAGGATTGGTGGAATCGGTATGCAAAATTCAAAGCAGGCGAAGGACGGGCTACAAACAAAGTTACTTGTCAAAACTGTGGCGAGACGTTTGTGACCTACGGCACCAACCGAAAATATTGCAGCCGGAAGTGTTATACCGAGCATAGGGGGCAAGAAGGAGATTCAAGGGACTGACCTCTGCTTTTTAGAAAAATCATGAAAGGCGGGTTTTGCATCAGCATTGCCTGCCTTCAGTTATCTGATTTCTTGCTATCGTGCATCAGAGGGCTTGTCTTCCAAATGGATAATCAGACAGCCTTTCTGGCATTGAACATTGATTTCCCGGCCAACAGAAAACCCAAGCTGTTCAAGCCATTTTCCCTGCAATCTTATTGCTGGGACAGCCTGATATTTATAGCTGCTCTGTGCACAAATCTTCAGCTTTCGGTGTGTTTTAGTCTCCAAACGATATT
>JAHIVS010000068.1 GCA_018816605.1 Pseudomonadota bacterium | reverse complement strand
CCGGAAATAGAGGCAAAACTGTCCCAGGCAAGGGCCTCCCGGGATGCAGCAGATGCCATGTCAGAACAGGCCCAGAAGGGTGCAAGATCCCAGGAAATAGCAGCTGCCCGGGACAGGTGGCAACAGGCAAAGGCTGCGGCCGATCTTTTGGAAAAGACCTACCAGCGGATTGAAAATCTGTATCGCGACGGGGTGATGCCCGAGCAGAAAAGAGATGAGGTCTATACCCAGATGCAGGCGGCCCGTTTCGCTGAAAACAGTGCATTGCAGCTCTATGGCATGGCACGGGAGGGGGCCAGGGAAGAGACCAAAAGGGCGGCCGCAGGCAAGGCCAAAATGGCTGCCGGTGCCGTGGCCGAAGTCGAGGCCTATGCGGCGGATACCCGCATTGATTCCTGGCATGACGGTGAAGTTTCCCAGATTCTGCTCCAGAGCGGTGAGCTTGCACCCCAGGGCTTTCCCATTGTCAGTATCCTTGATATGAAAGATTCCTGGGCGGTCTTCCATATCAGGGAAGATATGCTCAGCCAATACCCCAAGGGGCGTCAGATTCTGGTTCAGATTCCGGCATTGGGAGAAAAGAAATATCCGTTTGTCATTGGCCATGTCGCGGTAATGGGTGATTTTGCCACCTGGCGCGCCACCCATACCCAAAAAGGGTTTGACATGCGGACCTTTGAGATTGAAGCACGGCCGGTAAACCCCATTGATGGCCTTCGGGTCGGCATGGGGGTGCTGCTGGCGCAGTAAAGGGCAACAGATGAAAATGGAAAAAAGAGCCTCCGAATGGCGTCTGCTGGTTGAAGATCCATGGCTTGTGTCCCTGGTCACCTGGCTGCCGCCCCTGTTGTTTGTCATGATCTATGCCATTTTCTCCCAGGGAATGGCCCGGAATCTGCCCGTCGGGGTGGTGGATCTGGATCACAGCACCCTGTCCCGGGCCCTGATGCGGTATTATGATGCCAGCCCCACCATTGCCCTGGCCCGAAACTACCCCGATGCCCTGGCAGGGATGACCGCCATGCGCGGGGGTGAGATTTACGGCCTTTTGATCATCCCGGCTGATGCAGAAAAAAATGCCCTCCTTGGTTGTCCCCCATCAATTGAAGCCTTTTACAACAGCCAGTTTCTTCTGATCGGCAGGCAGGTCAAAACAGCCCTCCTCCAGGCCCATGCAACGGCGTTGGCCAAAATCGAGACCCTCAAACACCTGGGATCACAGGCCCCTGTCATGGGCCAGGCCCTGGCAAGAGCCGTTCCCGTCGCCACCCAGGCAACGCCTCTTTTTAACAGCAGCACCAATTATACACAATTTCTTGTTTCTGCCGCTATCCCGGCCCTGTGGCAGATATTTATTGTGATGACAACGGTTTTGTCCATGGCAACAGAGTTGCGTCGCGACGGGCTGGCAGATTGGCTCAAAGACCGTCCTGTCCGTGGGCTCGTTGAAAAATTGACGCCCTATGGCCTGCTGTTCTGGCTCCATGGCATAATGTTTTTGGTGACAATGGTTTTTGTCCTTGGCTGGCCCCTGCACGGAAGCCTTGTTTTTCTGATTTTCTGCCAGCTTATCACCGTCATGGCCTGCCAGTGTGCAGGGGCCCTCATTTTTTTCCTTTCCAGGGACGCCGCCCGGGGACTTGGGTTTGCTGCCGCCTATTGCGCACCGGGGCTTGCCTTTATGGGGGTAACCTTTCCTTCCACCGACATGACCGTTTTGGCAAGGGTTTGGCGCAGCCTGATGCCCATCAGCCACTATATGGACATCCAGATCGCCCAGGCAAATTACGGTGCTGCCCAGGTGCTGTCCCTGCCCCAGGTCGGCTATCTTTTGCTCTTTATTCTTCCCGGCCTGGCGGCCTGCATCCTTGGGGCCAGGATATCGCGCACCCCTTCGGGGTCAGGGGCGGCAGTGTGAGTCTATTTCAGCTTTTCAAGGCGGAATTGGGCGCCGTCTTCACCAATATTGCCCTGCTTTTGACCCTGTTTGGCGGGGTGCTTTTTTACAGCGTTCTCTATCCATTGCCCTATGTCACCCAGGTTCCAAGGGAGCAGCAGGTGGTGGTGGTCAACCTTGACGACAGCCAGTTTGCCCGTCGCCTTGTGCGGATGGTGGATGCAACTGCCCAGGTTCAAATTCACAGCCAGGCTTCGTCCCTTGCCCAGGCAGAAGAGCGGATGATTGAAAAAAAACTGGCCGGCATCCTGGTTGTGCCGGAAAATTTTTACCGGGATCTGCTGCTTGGCAGACGGCCCAGCCTGGCCTTTGCCGGGGATGCCAGTTATTTTCTGGTATTCGGCACGGTGCTGGAAGGCATGAGTGCGGCAGGCACGACCCTTGCCGCAGAAATAAAGGTGACACAATCGCTTTTGTCAGGTCAGGCCCTGGCATTGGCGCAAGCACAACATCATGCCATAAATCTTGGCCTCCATGCCCTGTTCAACGAGACCCAGGGCTATGTCAATTATGTTATTCCGGCTGTATTTGTTTTGATCCTCCACCAGACCCTGATCATGGGAATGGGTATTCTGGGCGGCAGTGAAAATGAGCAGCAAAAGGAAGGAAAAACAGTCCATTGGCAGACCGCATCCCCAGCGGCCCTGTTGCTGGCCAGAACCCTGATTTTTATTATTATCTATACCCTGCTTTCCCTCTATTATTATGGTCCGGCCTATGCGTACTATGATATTCCGCGTCTGGCCGCCATGGGGGACCTGGCCCTGTTGAATCTTGTTTTCTTGCTGCCTGTATCCTTTCTGGGGATTTGCCTGGGGGCTGTTCTGCCCAGGCGTGAGCTGGCAACACTGATAGTTCTGCTCTCCTCCATGCCCTTGGTCTTTGCCTGCGGCTTTGTCTGGCCGATATCGGCCATTCCTGGTCCCATAAATACCCTGATGCAGCTGATTCCGGCTGTG
Source organism: Pseudomonadota bacterium (assembly GCA_018816605.1). The sequence continues at coordinate 720 of JAHIVS010000068.1, read as the reverse complement.
CCGGCAATCAAGGCCTTTATTCTTCTCAATCAGATGGGGGCGGATTTTCGCCAGATTTTCCCCCAGGTCCTCCATCTGACGATTCTTACGGCAGGCTATGGCCTATCGGCATTTTTATTGTTAACCCGGAGAATGAACCGGTTTGCATTGTAAAAAAGGATGTTCGTCCAACAAATCCAGCAGGAAGTTTTTCTGTATTCGTTCACGGGGTTAACCCTAACGTTGCAAAAAATCTGAATTGAAGTTCTCTGTTTTTCAAGCTGCTTTTTGCAACGCATTCATAAAATGTAGTAAATCTTTTTTCACGGCCCGGTTTGAACTCATTGTAAGAGTGAGTTTGCCTTGGGGCCAGGTAAAGCGTCCAGCCCTTTGGATAATTTGATGGCGTATCGTATCAAGTTTTTGAAATTTCCATTCTGTCGGACGTTTAGCTTTCGCCCTGGGTGCTGCCGGATGTGCCAGCATTTGCATTTCCTTTGAAAAATTATGTGCCATCATGGAAGCCAGGGTGAAAACTTGATTTGCTGCCAGCCGTTTACACGGGATAACACCAAGGGCAGTATCATTTTTAGCATCTCCGAATATCGACTCTTGGGATCCACGACCATTATGAAACAACACAACGGCTTTTGCAGATTCTGTTTTATTGGTTACAATGACCTTATATTGATAATCCCGGGCAATAGGTTCAAACAGATCCAGCTGGAGAGCTCCCTTCTG
>JAHIVS010000554.1 GCA_018816605.1 Pseudomonadota bacterium | reverse complement strand
CATCGACTCGGTCGGATTCAGGACCATCGGTCTTGCCCAGGGTTCCCCGGAGGTGGATATCATCGTTCAGGTTGAGGAGAAAAAACCCTATTTTTTTGAACTGGGCACAGGCTATGATACCGAACGTCATTTCTATGTCAACTCAGGGGTGGGCGATCATAATTTTCTGGGGCAGAATCTGGATTTTCAACTGGAAGGGGAGATCAGTCAGATCGGCTATAAGGCAAATATGTCCTTATTGGAACCGCGGTTTTTGTCCACCCGGATCGGGTCCACGACCCGGATTTTCGGTGAAAACCAGGAAGAATTTAATAAGGACTTTGGGACCCGTATCTATGGGGCTTCCCAGAGTTTTTTCCAGCAATTGTTTTCCCAAAAAGTGTCGGTAACCCTGGGGGTGATGTATGAAGCCAGAGAACAATACCTGACACAGAACCAGGCGCTCAGCCTGGAGGAAGAACAGGACTATGACCCCCGGCATATCTTCACCGTGAGTCCGGGGCTTGTTTCCAAGACCACAGATTCATTTGTCAGGCCTCAAAAAGGCAGTATCACCTCTTTGAATGTGGATATCGCAAAGGGAATCGATGATCATCTGGATGATTATATCAAATACCGCTTGGACACCCGGCATTATTATCTGCTGTTTGATCCCCTGGTCCTGGCCCTGAGGGGACGATACGGGTTTATTGACGCCTATGGGGGCGCCAGTCGTGTGGCGGAGGACCAGTTGTTTTTTTTAGGCGGGACCTCAAGTGTCCGGGGGTTTGGCGAAAATCTTCTGGAACGCGACACCTCCGGCCAGGCCCTGGGGGGAAGGGAGGTCATCCTGGGGAGCATTGAACTGCGGTATGACCTGGGGCTGAATTTTGAACTGACCTCCTTTTACGATATCGGCGCCATCAGGAGAACCCAGAGCCAGGGCGGGTCTGATGGGTTTCGGGATTCCGTCGGCCTTGGCATCCGATATATGACACCCATTGGTCCCATTGGGGTTTTATATGGCTGGAAACTGGACCCCAGGCCCGAAGAAAGTACCGGCAGTTTTCACTTTTCCATGGGGTATACCTTCTAGGTTCAACTTTCGGACTTCGGCTTTACCGGAGCGGGTCAGGCTTTTATATTGTGTTTTTGATCAATAATTCATAATCAGACTGAATAAACTGCAATAAAGAAAGCCTGACCCCATGTTATGAATAAAAAGTTGACATTAAATTTTAATCACGATATTTGTTTCTTTTATTGAATATAATTTCTCTGCACAATGGGGTGCAGACAAATTATCAAAATAGACAAAGGTGTCTGTTCCGGTCCTGTCTCCGGAAAGACGCCTTTTTGCGTTTTTATGGTCGGTTTAGTTTTTTTTTAGGTGTTATGGACGATAATGTGAGAGGAGAGAAAAACCATGGAAATGAGATTTTCAAGCTCAAATGATGCACTGGGAACCAAGAATCGTGGAGATGCCTGTGAATCGAGTCTTTGTACATTGTGCCGGGCCGATTGCAAGGGAAAGTGTGAAACCTGGCTGTCCAGCATGGTGGGCAGAAAATTATTGTATCCCAGAAGTTTCGGTCTGGTGACGGCCGGGGCCAACAATACTAGCCATGTAGGGGTATCCTACAATTCCCTGAGAATCCAGGGATATGCCTATGGGTCCCACGGCCTGACAGGAGATCTGACCTCCAGTGCAGATGATTGCATCTTCCCCAATGTCAGCCTGGAAACCCAGTTCGGCAAACGCCGGAAGACAAAGGTTCGCATGCCCCTGATGACCGGAGCCCTCGGGTCGACCTTTATTGCCGAAAAGTATTGGGATTCCTTTGCCATTGGCGGTGCCCTCATCGGGATTCCCGTTGTTATAGGGGAAAATGTGGTGGGCGTGGACAGGAACTCCCAGATCAGCGCGGGTGAAGCCAAACAGGGCAAAATAAAAAGCGCACCGGAACTGGATCGCAGGATTAACACCTATTTGCGGTATTTTGACGGGTATGGCGCCATTATTGTCCAGCTCAATGTTGAGGATACAAGGAACGGGGTCGCCGAATATGTGGTGGACAAATATGGGGACAAGTGCATTATTGAACTCAAATGGGGACAGGGTGCCAAAAATATCGGCGGCGAAATCCAGGTCAGAAGTCTGGAGTATGCCATGTTTCTCAAGGAACGGGGATATGTGGTGGATCCAGACCCCTCCCTTCCCGAAGTACAGCAGGGTTTTGAGCAGGGTGCCATCAAATCCTTTGCCCGTCACAGCCGCTTGGGGGGAACCAACCTGCCCACGGTTGCCCATGTCCAGGAAGATTTCATGAACAGTGTGGAATACCTCCGGGGAATCGGGTTTGAGCGAATCACATTGAAAACCGGTTCCTATGGAATGGAAGAACTGGCCATGGCCATTAAATTTGCCACGGATGCGCAGCTGGATCTGCTGACCATTGACGGGTCCGGCGGCGGCACGGGCATGAGCCCCTGGAATATGATGCAAAGCTGGGGGGTTCCTTCCATCAACCTCCATTCAAAGGCCCATGAGTATGCCAGCATCCTGTCGGCCAAGGGAAAACAGGTGGTGGATATGTCCTTTGCCGGCGGGTTTGCCCTGGAAGATCATATTTTCAAGGGCCTTGCCCTGGGCGCTCCCTATACCAAGCTCATCTGCATGGGCCGGGGTATCATGATCCCGGGATTTCTGGGGGCAAATATTGAAGGGGCCATTTATCCGGAAAGAAGGGCAGAGGTGAACGGCAACTGGAACGAGCTGCCCAAGACCGTTCTCCAGGTCGGGAAAACAGCGGATGAGATTTTTGCCGGTTACCACAGCCTGGCCGATAAGATCGGCAAGGATGAGATGAAAAATATTCCCTATGGCGCCATTGGGTTCTACACCTTGGCGGACAAACTCGGATGCGGGCTGCAGCAGCTCATGGCCGGTGCCAGGAAGTTCTCCTTAAATCAGATCACCCGGCATGAAGTTTTTTCCGGTAACCGGGAAACAGCCCAGGAAACCGGCATTCCCCATGTGACGGATGTCAACAACGAGAGTGCCAAGAAAATATTAAATTCCTAACCCATTGAAACGAATGGATGCAAGGTCTTTTGGCACTGGCCAAAGGGCCTTGCTTTTTTTGGGAAGGAGCGTTTTTTCCGGGGATAACAATGCCAAGGAAAAGGCTAAGGGGCCATTCAGGTCCGGAGGCGTCCGCTGCAGAAAAAATCAAGAAAAGTGTCAACCATCCCCGCAACAGCTTTCTGAAAGTTCAGGGGAAAATGGCGTCTGTATTTAAATCGGCCTTGAAAGAAAGCATGTTGACATTTTTCAAGGCGTCGTTAGCTTTTAAACAAGCAGACGGATTCTGTTGAGGATCATTTTATAAGATCAAATTTAGGAGACAATGCCATGACAGAGAAAAAAGAAAAAAAAGACTATTGCGATGCCACGGATCAGCGGAAAATTGTGGAGAAAATGAGTGATTGCGATAAAGCATCCTCCACCGACAAAGATCTTACCGAATGCTATACCAAAATCATTGAAGAGGATGAAGGCTGTATGTCTTGAAGAAGTGAAGGCACAGGGACTTTTTTGAGAAAACCTGGGGCTTTATGATTTGTTCCGGCCAGAGGGGCGGGATGGGGCAGACCACAGACAACTTGTTTGGAAAAAAGGAAGACGCGAATGGACACACTTACTCCCGAGGCAAAGGCCTATTTAAACCAACTTTATTTCATGACCCAGGGAGATCAAGGGGTCCAGGTGTCCATGTACGAGGTGGGAAAGGCCCTGGGTCTGGACAAGGACCAAGCCGGGGTGCTGGCCCAGGACCTTTTTATCGGCGGTGATGCCGAATTGAAAACCCTTTCCGGCGGCATCGGCATAACCCGCCAGGGGCTTTTGGCCCTGGATGTGAAAATTGATTATCAAGGGGATCAGACCCTGCAACTGGGGAAAGGGCCTGTTCTGGAAGACCGGGGAAAAGAAGCTGTGGAAAAAATGCTTGGAGAAGTAAAGGCCTTTCTGGGAAGGGCCGGCACCTCCTATGTCCAATTGGAAGAAATGGTGATGGACATTAAAACCATTGAAATCCAGATGCTGTCGCCACATCCCAAAACAGGGGTGATCCGGGAAGTTTTCAAGTCAATGGGATCAACGCTTACCGGGGATGGGGATCTGAAGGGAAAACTGGATGCATTGGCTGTATCATAACCCCCTGTCTGGAAAGACCCGGCGGATGTCAACGTATTGACACAAAATTCATCCCAATGTAAATTAGTTTCCATGGTCTGCAAAATCAATGCCCAAAACTGGGGAGACACGGATGTCCGAGGATAGAAAAGCATGGGAAAAAGAGCAGCGGGGGAACCGGATTCTTGATATGGCCCAGGCCATATTTTTTAAAAACGGATATGAATTTACCACCATCATTGAGATTGCAAAGGCATCCGGGTATAACAAACGCTCCATTTATCTGTATTTTAAAGACAAGGAAGAGATTTTTTTGGCCGTGGTCCTCAGGGGGTTAACCCAATTGCACAGGGCTTTGGCCGAAGCTTCCGGAGATGAGAGCCTCCAGAGTCTTGGACGGGCATTCTTTGGTTTTTCCCTGGAGCACCCGGACTATTTACGGCTGATCATGGTATATGAGGCAAATACCTGCGTGTACAATCCCGGAACAATGAAAGACATGGAATCGGGATCCTATAAATCTCTTTGTCAGCAAAAAACAGATGCCATCGCAGATCTGATCACCCGGCTCCTTGCACAGGGAATTGAAAAGAAAACCATTAAAACCTGTCTTGAACCGGCACAATTGATGCTCCTGCTCTGGGGCCAGGTCTTTGGCGTCATGCAGATTATCCTCATGCGGCAGCAGCATTTTAAGGAAACGTACAAGATCGGATATGAAGACCTTTTTTCAGCTTTTATGGATATGACGGCCCTGGCATTGTCCGGGTCGGACCCTTCAAAAGCCTCCCCGAAAGTCACAAAAGGATGACCCCATTGAAAGAGATCAGCTTTTAAATTTTAGAAAAAGCCGGGCAATTTTTTCAACAAACCCTTTCTGCCCGGTATCTGATTTGGAAAAATCCAGGGCCTTGCCCGAGGGGCCGTACATCTCCCGCATCATTTTCAGCACATTTTTTTTGACCATTCCCCGGAAAGGGATCTTTGATACCATGCCATAGGTGGCAGCGCCTCCCTGCAGGGACAGCTTCGGATTGGACCTTACATATTCAAGGCAGTCTTTCAGGTCGGCAAGGTATTGGGCCATGACGTCCCGGTGGAGGGGCGTGATCATGGCATGGAGGCATTCGGGTTTTTGCTGGCGGTCAATGTGCCACCCTTTTTTTTCCATCTGATCCCCCTGGGCATAGATGTTTATGCGTTTTGAAGTAGAGCGATAGGCCACAAGGCTCATGTCGGGCCTGCCCACAACCTCGAGCCCTTCGATGGCCCCAATGCCCTGTATCAGTTGCCGTGTGGTCTCCATTATGATTTTTGCATTTTCCAGGTACCCGTCTGCTCCCATTGCCTGCATGGCCGCCCAGGCAGCGGCAATATTTCCCCCGGGCCTTGTGCCCAGAAGACCGGGAGATGCAAAAATGCCCCCGGGCCATTCTGTGAACACAAACATCTGGTGTTCGAGAATATCCATGCTGCGGTACAAAATGGTGGAGGCGCCCTTGGCGCTGAAACCGTATTTATGGGTGTCTGCTGAAATGGAGGTGACGCCCTGGACCCTGAAATCAAAGGTGGGAACCCGATACCCCAGACGTTCGACAAAAGGGAGCAGGTACCCGCCCACACAGGCATCCACATGGAGGGGAATTTTTTTCTCAAGGGCAATGGCCCCCAATTGTTCAATGGGGTCCACCACGCCGTGGGGGTACCCGGGGGCCGATCCTAAAATCATCACCGTCCTTTTATTGACAGCCTTTCTGACTTTATCCGTATCCACCCGATAGTCTTTGTCCAAAGGAACGTGAACGGCCTTGACATTGAAATACTGCGCCCCTTTTTCCCAGGCCACGTGGGCGGATTCGGGAAGAATCATTTCAGGTTTTTTTATCCCTTTTTTCCGGGCCATGTCCCGGTAGGTTTTAACCGCCAGCAGACAGCTTTCCGTTCCCCCGGAGGTCATGATTCCGGCCACCTCATCATCTCCGTTCAACAGAGTGGCGGTCATGCGGACCACTTGCGTTTCAAAGCGTTTCAAGCTTTGAAATGCCATGGGATTGAGGCCGTTGGAAGAGGCATACATCTGGCCGGCCTCGTTTAGAAATTGTGCATATTCTTCTCCCAGGTAGTAGACAAGGCTCCAGGTTTTTCCGTTTTTATAATCCGGATCATTTTTTCCAAAGGTTCTCATCTCTTCAAGAACGGCTTCTTTGCTGCGCCCTTTTTCCGGGAGCTTTATTGTGTTGTCCATGATGTTGTATCCTTAAATATTTTTTCGGGTGGGGCTCAATTGTTTAAGCCCGCTGCAGGATTGAACCCAACTGCGGTATTACCCCAGTGATTTAACAATATAGGCCATGGTAATGCCCAGATAATTGCCGATGGCATATCCAATGATGCCGGTTGTAAGCCCGGACAGAAGAACCGCTTTGTTGCGCAGTGCAGCGGCCACCACCGGTACAAAGGGCGGTGAGCAGATGGCGGAAGCGGAGGTGATGATAAAGGTATCTGTATCTATCTTGAACAGTTTACAGAAAAGTGCATGTAAAAATAAGGACCCGAAGACTGAAAATCCCACATAGATGAGAATGGGAGTGTTCAGATGGGTCAGCTGGGAAAAGCTGGACATGGAGCTGACAACCAGGCAGAAAACCATGATGATATACATGCCCAGCTGGAATGTTTTTTCAATATTTCGGATTGCCGGAATGAAAGAACACCCGATCCCCATGGAGGTGATCAGAAGAATCGTCATGGAGGTGCCGTAATCCCGGGGAAACAGGCTGCTGATTCCCACTGCCCCTCCCACGATCAGGGCCGAAAGAACCAGGGCGCCCGACAGTCCCATGAGGGTTGGGGTGTTTAACATCCCCTGGTAGGACTGGATTCCTTCCGAGTGCAGGTCATCGGCTTTGCCGGTTCCCTGTCCTGTTTTGTGCGGGATCTCAAACCGGGGGAGAAAACGGTTAAAGACGCGCTGGGCAATGGTGATAAAAAAGATGACACAAAAAAGAGAGATGACGATGTCATAGGTGTGAAATGTGATAAAAACAGTGGGGTCCACCTGAAGCGCCGTCTTGATGGCGGCCAGGTTGGGGGTGCCCCCGGTATAGACGGCAACCGCCATTCCCACCAGTTTCCAGCTTTCTTTTACCAGCCCGTTTATGAAAAGAAACCCAAGGCAGGAGGCGATGCTGATGGAAATGGTGGCAAAAACCATGGACAATATGGTTTTTCCGGCCAAATGGACCCATTGTTTCAGGTCAAGGGAAAAAAGAAGAAGGGGCAGTGAGAGTGCTACGCAGACTTCGGAAAGCCTTTCCTGGGATGAAAGTATTTCCGGCGGCAGAATATTGATATTTCCCAGGACAAGCCCCACCCCGTAACAGATGATAATCATGCCGATTTTGTCCAGGGCCGGGTAGGTAGTGCACAAATAGATAATGACAAGGGGGAACAGAACATAAAAACCATTGGTGAGGGCCACAGACATACAAATCTCCTTGGAAAGTGATTTACTGCCACGCTTTTTATTTCACTATAGTGAATTTAAATTCTATGATGGTAAATGTCAATGATAATCTTCAGGGCAAATCCCAAAGCGAAATCCTGGGTTATGGTTGAAATACCGCTTTACTAAAAAAGGGTTTTTGATTATTATCAAACCTTTATCAATTGGTTGATCCATGTGTCGTTTTTGAAATTATGAACAAAAAATAGAGGTCTCTGAATATGAAAAACAGGTATCTGCATACCCTATTTGTCTGCTGGATGCTGGTCGTTGCTGTTTCCGGCAGTCATGCCCAAACGGTTGCATCCGATGAAATCGGCATTGCTGTTCCCGCAGCTGCCATCACCAGAATGATCAACGCCGCCCTGCCGATCCAGCTTGAAAATGGGCCCCATATAAAAGGAGCCCTTTGGATTGACGCCATTGATCATTTCAAAATCGGATCCGATGAACTGATGTTTGATATGAACATCCGGGGCAACAATATAAAATTAGAAACCCAGCTGGGCAAGAAGCCCCTGCTCATGGACATTGGCAACATCAATGCCTCCTTTAGCTGTAAGGTTTCTTTCCGGTATGATGCCACCGCACAGCTGCTGTACATTACCCCCTATCTTTTGCAAAAGCCCGATGAAAACAAATCAGATGAATTGGCCACCAGTCTGCTGCAGCTGATATCCCTGGCCAACGGCACGGAATACCCCATTGAGATTCAAAAATTTGAACCCCTTGTCGCCCGGATAAGCGATGACCAGTTTAATATCGGAATGGCGATTACCCGTATCTACAGTGAAAAAAACCGGTTTTTTATCAATGGTAAGGCAAACCTAAAAAAAACAACCCCAATGGAGTTATCCCCAAAAAAATCCGACTAAATCCAGGGGCGATGCGTTATAAAAAGCAGCCCGCATCCATGGCATGGACCTGGTCTGCCAGAATGGACAATTCCCGGTAATTGTCCTTTTTGGCAGAAGAAAAATATCGCAGGTTGTATTGCCGGAACCGCCAGAAAGAAGCGGACACAGCCGCATATTCCACAAATATTTTCAATTGTTTTTTTTCAGGTTTTGTCAAAGGGCAGACCTGCTGGTATCCTGTTATCAATTGTTTTATCCGGTCCATGGAAAGGCTTCCCCTTGGGGCGCAGCACCCAACCGCCGCCATGCCCATGTCAAACAGGGTGTAATAGGTACACGCCTCCTCAAAATCCAGGACAGCTGTAAGACGGCCATGGGAAAACACCAGATTGTCCCAGAAAATATCCCCGTGGATAACTCCTTTTTTCATGGCCGGATCAATGGCGGTTTCCAAAAACTTTTTTTTGCCCCGCAGCCAGTCCACATAGGGATGGCTGGTATCAAAGATCTCATCAAAGGATTGCAATCCATAGGGAAAGTGTCCGGCCATACCCGGGACCGGATCCAGGCCATGGAGCTTGGCCATGGCAGTTCCCACCTGGACCAGCATTTTGGGCGACAGGTTCGGGCAGACCTCTCCTTCTATAAATGCTTTCACATAAACCGGCTTGCCGTCGTAATGGATAAAGGGGGTAGCGTCCCGGGTGGTCACAAGCCGGGTGCAGGGAAATTTATGGGCCTCAAGATGGGTCAGGACACGGGTGAGGTTCCGGATATCTTCCTGGTTTTTCTCGTCACACACCGATAGGGTAAAGGCCCCTGCCCGGGTGTTTATTTTCACGCTGGAGTTGGCCTGGCCCCCGTCCAGGGGGGCCATGGAGACAAGTTCTCCCAAATCGTATTCTCTGATCAGTTCTTTTATGATCTCCGGGGTCAGGTGTGTATAATCAGCCATGGTTCTCTCTTTTTTTGGGCCACTTGATCCATGGCATGGACCAGGGCAGATTCCAGGTGGTCGCATTCGCAGGTCCGAAGGTGCTGGCAGAGCTGTGAGGCGCGGATCAGGGACGGGTGAAAGGCCTGATCCGGCAGGTTCGGCCCCAGGGCTTTGGTCATTATCCGGGAGAATTTGGCCGGGTGGGCCGTGGCAAGGCAGATGATCCGGGTGCCGGGAGAATAGGTGTTTTTGAGGGCTGCGGCTGCGGCCACTGCAACAGCCCCGTGGGGATCCAGAAGATAGGGGTCCTTTTTTGCAAAGGTGTTTCTGATGGTATCCAGGGTCTGTGCATCGGAAATGGAAACCGAAGCCACCTGGTTGCCGATGGCAGCCGTACTTGCCGGGTCCAAACGGATTTCACCTGTTTTTTGAAACTGATCCATCCAGGCGGAAACCTTTTTGGGGTCACATCCGGTGGTAAAATACAGAAACCGCCAGAAATTATAGGGCACCACAATATCAATGGCCGACGAAAGGGTCTGCTGGAGGTCCTCTTTTTTGAAAACACCTGTGGAAAAAGCGGTATGGAGGGTTTTATTGGCGTTGTTGGCGCAGATAAACCCCGTGACCGGAAGGCCCATGGCCTTTGCCAGGTGTCCGGCAAAGAGATTGCCGCAGGCCCCCGAGGGAACACTAAAGATGACAGGGTCGCCAATGGTGTTGCAGGCCTGAAAATATCCGTAAAAATAATGGATGGACTGGACCATGACCCGGCACCAGTTGATGGAGTTGACGCTGGACAGGTTCAGTCGTTGCTTCAGGGCCTTGTCGGCAAAGAGCCTTGCCACCACAAGGTCGATATCATCGCCGCCGTCCGGGCAGTTTTCAACCCCCACAGGGTGGACATTGGCAGCCTCCAGGGTGGTCATCTGGCGCTCCTGCTCCCGGGTGATCATGCCTTTGGGATACAGGGGCCAGCAGTCAATTGTCTTTTTACCGGCGGCCGCATGGGCTGCCGCAGGGCCGGTGTCCCCGGTGGTGGCCAGCACCAGGGTAAGGTGCTCGCCTCTTTTTTCCAGCAGATACTCCATGGTGTTGATCAAAAAGCCCATGGCAATATCCTTAAACGAGAGGGTGGGGCCGTGGAACAGCTCCATGATCAGGACAGACGGGTCTGTGCCCAAGGGTTTCAGGGGAAGAATATCCGGGTGTTCAAACGCTGCAAAGCTGGTCCTGATCAGTTGGCGCAGATTTTCTGCCGGGATAATGTCAGGATCAATGAACAGGGAAAGGATCTCAAAGGCCAGGTCGGTATAGGACAGTCCGGACAGCGCCTTGAGTCTTTCCCGGGATATCCTAGGGATGGTTTGGGGGACAAAGAGCCCACCGTCCCCGGCAAATCCCCTGAGAACGGCTTCGTCAAAACTGACCGGGGCCTGGCCGCCCCGGGTGCTGATATACTGAATCATGGCAGGTTTCCTTTAAGGGGGGAGAATCCTTGTGAGCCCACATTTTTTGTGGTATTTTTTTATTGGATATCATTGGGTTTTTGTGATGGGGTCTTTTCCATTCCGGTCTGTTGTGTTTAAAAGAGAGGTTTTTTCAAAAAGTTGTTTATCCAGGCCGAAGGTGTTGTCCCCGGTTTTCATCCGGAGAATCTTCTGGAAAAAAAGGTTGTTGGGAATGCGGGTCACCACCGGCGTGTCGCTACTTGGGTCAAGGGAATACAGACTTGTGAACATCAGATTGATATTTCTGACATTGCCGCTGATGCCCGAGGTCATGGCCGGATCAATGACCTCTATATCATCACCGATTCGAAAGGGGTGAAAAACAATAAGCATCAAGGTGCACAGAAAATTGCTCAGCACGCTCCAGACGGCTACAAATCCGATGGCCACCATTGCAGCGGCTGCCGACAGGATCGTCCATAAATAGTTGAGCTTGACTCCGACCTGCTGCAGGATCAGTAAAAGTGTGCCGGCAAGAACAAGCCACTTGAAAGCAGAATGGAAAAAGCGAACAAAAGGGGCGGAAATATAGTGTCCGGCTTCAATGACACCTGAAATTTTTTTCAGTCCTTTTAGAAAAAAATAACTCAGTGCCAGAAGAAAGAGAATGGTCAGAATATTGGACAAAACCCCCATGATAATTTCCGGACGGACTTGAAAAAAAGACGATAAAGAATTCATGGTTTTCTCCCTGCCCCTGTTGAACCGCTATAGTTGTTCTATTTTTTCTGTTCTGATTTTTAGTGTAATTGCACTGCTTGTCAAGCATAAATTTTAGCGGAAGCTTCCATGTTACAATCCGGGATGCCGCCTGTCCCGGCCGAAGGAAAAAAATGGCAAACACCATAAAAAGACTATTGGAGATTTTTATTGCCCTGAACGGCCATGGCTTTGATGAATATCAAACAGTGAAGGCAAAAATATTCTGCCATGAAAAATATCAGCTCTGCTTTGTCCATGTCCAGGCAAGTCCCGGGGCCCTGCCGGCATCGGTATGCAAGATCCGATTACCTCTGGCAGAGCTTGGACTTGGGGAGGGGTGTTTGTCCGGCAAAGCCCGTTCAATGGCCACGGCCGATTTTCTTGTGCGCGCCTTTGACAAAGGCATAAGGGTCCATGCCCGCCAGAACAGGGGCGCCCAGGGAAGCGGCTCATTTCAGCCTGTCGGTTTGCCGCCCCAGGTGCTGGAACGGAATCTGGTAAGATTTACCCGGACCCATGTTTGGATCACCTTTCACATCAGTCTGCCCGGATCACACCAGAACCGTATTCTCGGCCGGCAGGCAGCAAGGATGTTTGACCGGGAGATCTCCGGAATCCTAGACCATATTAAGGAGTGCGTGGGCCGGGACGGCCAGTTGAAAAAACAATGCGATGTGGTTGAGGATATGCTGGACCTTCAGAAACGTCTGGATCAGTTCGGGCTGGTTGGCTTTGTGGGGGATGGCGCTATCCTGCCCAGGCGGTCCGGCATTTCCCAGGAGCCATTAAAGGGAGCAGTTCCGTTTTATGCACCCCGAAAAATGGCAGTGGAGATTACCCTTCCCAATGCCGGGAAGGGCGGTGACGGGTCTGGATATTTCAGGTTTCGTGGACACCCTGCCGGGGAACGTGGACCCGACAAGATTTTCAACCCAAAATGCCAGCGGCAGTACTTCAGAGGCAGCCGCCGTCATCGAAGCTGTGCTTGGCGGTGCCAGGCTGCTGCTCATGGATGAGGATTCATCGGCTGCCAATTTTCTAATTAAAGATCAAAAGATGCGCAAGCTGATTCCCGAAGATGCCATTTCCCCGTTTTTTTTGCAGGCCTGCGCTGTCTGGAACTGGCCGGGGCGATCAATCGTTTTAGAAACCTTAAGATCCGCCCGTTTCCGGCAAGAAACCGGACAGGCCATGACAACCCTGGGTAAATGGTGTATTGAAGGACCAAGGGGTTTTTATCCAATTGACACCAGGGAAATGGACGCATGAACATTGACAGATTCTCAAAGGATTTTAAGGCAATTGCCCGATTCGGCAGACTGGAAAACGGCGGGGTGACCAGACTTGCCTTTTCAAAAGAAGATCTTGGGGCAAGAACCTATCTGATCCGGGCAATGGAAACAGCAGGCCTTGGGGTCCGCATCGACCCGGTCGGCAATATCCGCGGCATACGGCCGGGAACAAAAAATCTGCCGCCGGTTCTTGCCGGCTCCCACCTGGATACGGTTCCCGGCGGCGGGCATTTTGACGGTGTCATCGGTGTTCTCGGGGCCCTGGAGGTGGTCAGGACCATGAATGACCGGGGCATCGTCACCCAACGGCCTGTGGAAGTTGTCAATTTTTCCTGCGAGGAATCCAGCCGGTTCGGCATCAGCACGGTGGGAAGCAAGGTTATGGCAGGCAGCCTTGGCCTGGATGACTTGCGAAAGGCGACGGACAGGGACGGCATCTCTATTTACCAGGCCCTTGGCAAGTCAGGGTATGCCCCGGATCAGGCAGGCCCTTTGAAAGAGGAGGTCCATGCCTTTATTGAGCTGCACATTGAGCAGGGCCCTGTTCTTGAACACGAAAACTGTCCGGTGGGAATTGTAACAGCCATTGCGGCGCCCACACGGTTCAACGTCTCTATTTTCGGCAGGGCAGACCATTCCGGCACCACCCCCATGAACCTGCGAAAGGATGCCCTGGCAGGCGCCAGTGAAGTGATCCTGGGTGTGGAGAAAATAGCCTCCTCTGGGGCAGGTGAGAAAACCGTTGCCACCGTGGGGGTTGCACACATCCTGCCAGGATCCATGAATGTGGTGCCGGGACAGGTGGACCTGGGCATCGACCTGAGGGATATTTGTAAAAGCGACAAGGACCGGGCGGTCAAGAAGATTCTGGCCCTTGTGGACAGGGTCAGGGCAAAGCGGGGCCTTGAAATCGCCTGTGAAATGATCTCGGATGAAGCACCTGTCCCCTTGTCTGAAAACATCATCGCCCTTCTGGAACAGGAAGCCGGGAATGCAGGCCTGGGCTATAAGAAACTGCCGAGCGGCGCCGGCCATGATGCCATGAACATGGCAAAAATTACAGCTGCCGGCATGATCTTTATTCCCAGCATAAAGGGGATAAGCCACAATATTGTTGAAAATTCCCGTTTTTCAGATATTGCCGCCGGGTGTGCGCTTTTGTATGCAGCAGTCACACGGCTTGCGGATCAGGAGACCATTCGGTACAGGATCGAAAGGAGACATTGGCATACATAAACTTGCAAGTCTGATCAGAACCTACTTCACATACGGCCGCCACCACATCCGGTTCAATGTTTGTGATGCCCAGACCCTTCGGCAGGCACAAGAGAGATAAAGTATTGTGGAAAGCGTAACAAGAGAATCCTTGAGAACCTTCAAACCCTGTCCCGCATGGGAAAGGAAACCATCATCAGAATGGTGGTTGTTCCCGGTGTTAAT
>JAHIVS010000553.1 GCA_018816605.1 Pseudomonadota bacterium | reverse complement strand
TGGGGGATCACGCCGGATGCCGCAGAATTGCGGAAAAAGATCTCTCCGTAACCGGACAGGGCATCGATCCCCTCCTGGATTCTGGCACCTCCGGAATCGTTCATGCCGATGATGGGTGATCCGGTCTTGAGGGCCATGTCCATCACCTTGCAGATTTTTTTGGCCTGCATCTCCCCCAGGGACCCGGCCCTGGCCGTGAAATCCTGGGCATAGGCAAAAACCACCCGGCCGTCCACTTTTCCATGCCCTGTGATCACCCCGTCCGCCGGAATCTGTTTATCCTGCATGTCAAAATTGGTACACCGGTGGGTGACAAACATATCCACTTCTCGGAAACTGCCTTTGTCAAACAAAAGATCCAGCCGCTGCCTGGCATTGAGCTTTCCGTCTTCACGGCGTTTGGTAAGCGCTTTTTCTCCCCCCATTCCTAAGATTTTCTGCTCTTTTGCCTTAAGTTCCTGGATCTTGTCTGCTGTAACGCCCATAATGCAATCCCTTCCTTATCTATTTAAGCTATTTTTCCTCTAAACTAAACCGCCAGGCACAAAACCACTCATCCGGGTGGTCATCGGGCGGACACCCTATACACTGGGTTTTAATCCGCGGGTCCATGGCCCCTGCAAAATATGCATACTCAACCAGGCCTGCAGACTTGCACGGATAATCATCCAGTTTTTTGCTTTTCCTTGCCGTCTGGACCCGGCATTCATTCATCTGAAATACAAAACTTTCCGGCCCCTCGTCAACAATTGATTGTGTATTTATGATAGAGTACATTCTGAAATTCAAGGCTTTTTTCAATCCCGCAAGTCCCGGGCTTTCCCCCAGATTTAAAAATTTTTTGATGGCATGGGCCTCATAGGGAGAAAATTGTGCCCAGCAGGAATCATTGCACCGCTTGGCATCGTTCATCCCATGTTCAAACTCAACCGCCTGGAACCAGACCCCGTCATTGGCAAGCCAGCTTTTGGCCACTGCCGCCATCAATCGGTCCATGGAGCCCTCGTCCATGTCAAGCAAGGCCCTGGGCATTCCATTTTCCATCTCAAACCCCAATTCCCTGGACAAATGTTTCATACCGATTTGCACGCTATTTTGGGTTGCTTTGTCCATAACGGCCAGGGCCTTTTCCATTCCCATCTGGTGCCGGACTTCTGCAAACCAAAGTCCATAATGAACGACAATTCTGGTAAACATGTCAACCACAAAGCTTGCGCGCTCCTCTTTCGTGAGGCGCGAGTGCTCGCCATTGATCTGTGTCATGGGGCAAACTCCTTTAATGAATGATAGGGCCTAGCCTAATTAACGGCTGAACCATACCTAATAAATCGGCACCTGCCTTGTCAAGCAACTTGGTAAAATCCAAAACGATTCTCTTTGAATTGTCAGATAAAAAAGACCCCTTGAGATACCCGGCCCATGGCCTGGGACAGCATTATTTATCATTGCTTTTAAACACAATAGCAGTTAGAATAAGTTTGAGTTGTTTTCTTGCATTTGTATCACCAGGGCAATGTTAACGATCGCCGGAGCCGGATATGTTGATAAAGAAACACCTTACAGATCAGATAAGGTCTCCTTTTTTTTCAAGAGGCTGGCATGTTCTTGACCCCCTTGGCCGGAAATGGCCCGTGTGGGACAATTCATGATCTCCGCATACCAGCACAGGGTTCTGGTTGTTGATGACGAAGCCCAGGTCGGAAAAGCCATCGGCCGCCTCCTTGCAATGGAAAAACTCGAATATGTCTATGCCGACAGCGGTGAATCCGCTTTGGACAGTTTGAAAAAAGCGTCTTGTCCCTTTTCCCTGATTATCTCGGACCAAAAAATGCCCGGAATGAAGGGGACCCAATTCCTCGAACATGCCAAACGGCTGAACCCGGATACCATCCGTTTTCTAATCACAGGATATTCGGAAATGCAGACCATCATCAATGCCGTAAACAAGGGATCGATTCAGCGGTATATCTCAAAGCCCTGGGACAATGACGAAATAATCAAGGCCATACGCTCTGGCATTTCACAATACGAACACTTCATGGACAATGAAAAACTGGTCAGCCTTGCCAAAAAACAGAATGCAAAGCTATATGAATTAAACTGCGAACTCATGGAAGCGGCAAAAGCCCACGGCAAAGAACTGACCGCCATGGACGCAGAAATTGAAGCCATTGAAACACAAATAAAGGAATTGAGCTCCCAGGCAATCCTGGGCCCGGCCCGGCTTGCCGAAGAATTGCAGACGCTCATCGGACCTGGCGGGGAAAAGGGTCAACAGATCCTCACTCAATTGTTCTCACAAACCATACAGGCCCTGTACACAGACTTCCGGGATCTGGCCCTGGGAAACGGATTCGAGATGCCGCCACCCGGCACGGGAAGGGCCTGTGACTGAACTTTCCCCCCCCAGAATTCTCATTCTTGAAAGCAATGAGACCATAAGCCGACATGTCCGGACCCTCCTTACCAATGAAGGCTGGAGTGTTCACTGCGAAATGGTTTCAAAACAAGCCCTTCAACAGCTGGAGGCTTCCAAAGCCGCCCCGTTCAACCTGTTTATTTCCAGTTTTAAATTGCCCAAGATGGAAGGGGATGACATCTTAAAAAATGCAAAAATAATTTCCCCCATGACCCAGCGGATGCTCATGGTGCCGGAAAACGAACCGGATATGGTTATCAGGGCCATCAACAAAGGGGGGATCAATTCCTGCATTGTCTTCCCGTTTACGGATGAAGACTTGATCAACCAGGCCAAAAACTGTCTTGCTCAATTCGGGATGGTCATGAAACGCCGTCAATTAAAGCGGGTCACCGCACACCAGAACAGGCAGATGTTTCAGATTGCCCAGAAGCTGAAAAAAAAAACCCAGACCAGCAAAGAGCTCATTGCCGAAAAAAAAGCCAAAAAGCTGATGCTCGGTTCAAACCTGAGAAAAGCCCTTAAAGGCAGCGGCCCCTGCGGCGAGTACACCCTTGGGGACCGAATGGATCAAAACAAAGTTCTGGCCGCACCCGAAGCATTCCAGTCCCAATTTATCATGCTGTGCAATTACATAAAAGCTGTGTTCGACAACGCGGCTTCTAAGATCGGCCTTGACCCGGTTGTCATGGATCTTGACGGCCTTGTTCCCCTGGGTACACCGACACCGGGACGAACAGAAGACACAGCCGCCCATGCCGATTTCATTCCCAAAATACTGAAATCAGCGTTTTCATCGCCAATGGAGAGTTGCCAGAACCTTTTTCAGGAAGAAACAGAACCCAGGGAAATTGACCTTACCTTAAGTGATCCGATTATTGTTTCCGTATCCAAGGATCAGACAAAGGCCTATCTTCAGCGGACAAAAGAAATAGACGACAACGAACCGGTCACCCTGTCAACTATGCTGGACCTGCTGCGCGAACAGCGCATCGCCTACGGCATTGTCGAAGATGAAGCCATCGAGGCCTGGATAGCTGTTCTTCAGACCGAAAAGGAGGACCTGGTTGTTGCAAGGGGGGAAGCACCGGTTCCCGGAAAAGACGGAAAGATAACCTATCATTTTGAGAATGATTTTACCAATCCCGGTAAGGTAATGGAAGACGGAACCATTGATTTCCGGGACCGGGGCAGGATACCCTATGTTGGCAAAGGTGATCTGATCGCAGAAAAAATTCCTGCCATAGAAAGCAAAAACGGAACCACGGTTTTTGGAGACCCCATTCCGGTTGAAGCGGTTATGGATCCCCTCTTTATCAGCGGCAGCGGCACCCGTATTTCCGAAGACGGCTTAAGCATATATGCGGATCTGGATGGCCAGCCCTATGTGGATGCCATGGGCAATATCACTGTCAACCCGGAGCTTAAGATCAACGGGGATGTGGATTTTGAAACCGGCAACATCGATTTTAAAGGCAATATCGTTGTCACTGGGATGATCAAAGAAGGATTTACGGTCAAATGCATTAATCTTACGGCCAAGGAGATAGAAGGAGCCAAAATTGATCTGTCCGGTGACCTGAACGTATCGGCAGGCATCACCGATTCAACCATTGCGGCCCAGGGCAATGTGTATGCAAAATTCATCAACCATTCAATGATCAAAGGGTTTGGCAATCTTGTGATCCAAAAGGAAATCATTGATTCGAACATCATTCTCAGCGGCGCCTGCCAAAATCCCACAGGCCATATTATTTCCTCAAAAATCACTGCAAAATGCGGTATAGAAGCAGGCAAAATAGGAACACAATCATCCAAACCCGCTACGCTGAGGGTTGGAACGGATGATCATACTGAGGAACTGGTTCGAGAGGTTGACATCCATCTCCAGAAATCATTATCCCGGTTGACGGAACTTAGGGAAAAAATCAAATCCATCGAAGCACAGGACCAGGAACTTTACGAACGGATAACCCAAAAAGCCCAAACCCAGGAAAAAGCCCAAAACGACATCAAGGAGATAACAAAAACCCTTTCCGATCTAAAGAAAACTGACCCGGTCGAAGGGCAAAAAGCGGCGTCCCGGATTAAAAAACTGACTGAAATAGCCGAAACAGCTGAACTGCAATTAAATGAGATTTTTGAAACCCAGGACCAGTTTGCAGAGCAAATTGATCAGCTAAAAGAGCAGGTGATACTGATGGAAGAACGCAATAAAACCTATGTGATTCAGAAAAAAGGCCTCAGGGCCTTTGCAGACAAAACAACCGCCCTTCCCCGGGTTGTTGTCCAGGGAAAAATCGTACAGGATACTGTCATTCAAAGCCCCAATGCATCTCTTGTTCTCAGAGACGACCTGTCCAGGTGCCAGATTCAGGAAACAGCCCGGCAGGAAGACGGGCTCCACTTTTACGAGATGAGTGTCGCAGATTTATAAACGCCCTTCCAAAACCCGATCCGCCAATTCCAGATAATACCGCCCCTCCTCATTTTTCCTTCTTTTCAGGCACCCATTACCATAAATGCGGCATTTTTCTTCCAATACCCTGGCTGTCATCCGTTCATATTCCCTTGAAAGCTTTTTTCCCTGAATCAGATGAACCATGGAAATGATTCTGTATTTGTCCTGGGAATGAAAAGAGGACAATTGATCGCCATGGCCCCCATATTTGATGGTACAGGGCCGGTCAACCAAAAAGATCGGATAATCCGCCAGAATGCGAAGCCACAGATCATAATCCTCACACACGGGGAAGGTTTCATTAAAATATCCTTTTAACTCGAAAAGCTGCCGGCGCATCATTACGGCAGAGGGGCTGACCAGGCAAAGGTGGAGGGACGGCTCAAAAATCATGCCCGACACTTTTTTATGCTTTCTTTTGGGATTGACCCTTTTCCCGTTCCGTATCCAGATTTCCTCGGTCTGACAGATCAGGGCTTCCGGATTTTGTTCAAAAAAATCCACCTGGCAGGATATTTTATCCGGTTTCCAGGCATCGTCCGAGTCAAGAAGTGCAACAAACTCACCGCAGCTTCTTTTGATGCCCAGGTTACGCGCTGCGCTCACCCCTTTATTCGTCTGGGCCAACACCTGAATTTTATTCCCATACCCTTCCAAAACTTCCCGGGTATTATCGGTTGATCCGTCATCGATAACGATAATCTCAATTGGGCCATAGTCCTGTGCCAGGACTGAATCAATTGCATTTTTCAGGGTCCAGGCCCGGTTAAATGTGGGAAGGATGACACTGACCTGTTTTTCTTTTTTCTTCTCCATATGGGCGTTATACCATGGCCTGTTTGTGTCGTAAATTCAAATATTGCCGACCAACGCCTTGTCCGGGCGGAACCGTTTTCCCCATAAGATGCAGGGATGGGGCAGGAGGCTTTTTGTATTTTTCCTTGCTTTTTCTGAAGAAATAAAAAATAATGAATATCCTTCATTATAAATATCGGTAATCCTTGACATACGAATTCAAATCAAATAAGGAAGGGCCTTAATTTTGGATAGGTTTATCTATTAAGAGGATATTATGGGAAAAGGCAAATCAGCTTCACATGTAATTGACAAAGAATGGTGTAAGGGGTGTGGTATATGCGTGCATTTTTGTCCCAAGCAGGTACTTGAACTTGACACAGACGGAAAGGCAGAAGCCGTGCGACCGGAGAACTGCATCGCTTGCAAGCTGTGCGAACTCCGGTGCCCTGACTTAGCAATACAAATCATAAACAAGCAGGAAGGGGAAAATGACTAACCAGAATAATATCAAGTTTGTTCAGGGAAATGAAGCCTGTGTTGAGGGTGCTCTCTATGCCGGCCTCAATTTTTTTGCAGGCTACCCCATCACCCCGTCCACGGAAATTGCTGAGCATCTTTCGGAAAGGCTTCCCCAAATAGGCGGGAAATTCATCCAGATGGAAGATGAAATCGCCTCCATGGGGGCCATCATCGGTGCTTCCCTTACGGGGAATAAAGTCATGACGGCTACCTCTGGGCCGGGATTCTCCCTGAAACAGGAAGCCCTGGGCTATGCCTGTATGGCAGAAATCCCCTGTGTCATTGCCAATGTTCAAAGGGGCGGCCCCTCCACGGGAAACCCCACCCATGTGAGCCAGGGGGATGTCAATCAGGCCAGATGGGGAACCCATGGGGACCATGCCATCATAGCCCTGACCGCATCCAATCACCAGGACGTATTTAAAATAACGGTTGAGGCGTTTAATCTGGCGGAAACCTATCGGACACCGGTGATTATCCTTCTGGATGAAGCCATTGGCCACATGCGCGAAAAACTGATCATTCCCGAGCCCGGAGAGATGACCGTGGTGGACCGCTTGCGCACTTCGGTTCCCAAAGGGGTGGATTACCACCCGTATCTGCCCCGTGAAGACGGCCGGCTGCCCATGTCTGATTTCGGCGCCGAGCACCGGTACAATGTGACCGGCCTTTTCCACGACATGTGGGGATTTCCCAACAACGACCCTTTGGTGGTGAACGGACTGCTCCACCACCTGGTGGACAAAATCGAAAACAATGTCAACAACATTGCCATGTACAAGGAATATTGGCTGGAGGATGCGGAATATGTCCTGGTTTCCTTCGGGTCTTCGGCAAGGTCTTCCATCCACCTGGCCCAGAACAGAAGGGCAAGGGGGGTAAAGATTGGCGTTCTGGAACTTCAGACGCTGTGGCCTTTTCCTGTGGATATTGTCAGGGAGAAATGTGCCAATGCCAAAGCCGTCATCGTGGTGGAGATGAATATGGGACAGGTGGTCACCCAGGTCAAAAGTGCCGTGGAGAATCCCAACAAAGTGTTCCTGGCAAACCGGATTGACGGCCAATTGATATCCCCCACGGATATCAAGACCGTCCTGAGAATGATTCAAGGCAAGGGGGTTTAGAATGAACGATACACCATTTGATTTTAAGGATTACGTAAGAGCCCGCTTTTTCCCCCATATGTGGTGTCCGGGCTGCGGCCACGGAATTGTTCTGGGATCCTTGCTCAGGGCAATCCATGAACTGGGGCTGAATAAAAACGAAATCGTCATGACCTCTGGCATCGGGTGTTCTTCCAGGATATCCGGGTATGTGGATTTTCATTCCCTGCATACCATCCACGGCAGGGCTTTGACCTTTGCCACCGGCGTCAAGCTTTCCCGCCCCCACCTCAAGGCCATTGTGCCCATGGGTGACGGGGATGCCCTGGCCATCGGCGGGAATCATTTTATCCATGCCGCCAGGCGCAATATTGATATCACGGCCATTGTGATGAACAATAAGATCTACGGCATGACCGGCGGACAATTTTCCCCCCTGTCAGGCCCTGGCAAGAAAGCGACCACCGCACCCTACTCGACCATAGACAATAGTTTTGATATTGTTGAACTTGCAAAGAGTGCAGGCGCCTCTTTTGTGGCCAGGTCCACGGTGTTCCATGCCACCGAAGCCAAGGATATCCTCAAAAAAGCCATCCTGCACAAGGGGTTTTCCGTTGTTGAAATTCTGTCCCAATGCCCCACCTATTACGGCAGGAAAAACAAGGAAGGGGATGCTGTCCATATGATGGAAGGGTTTAAAGAGAATACCGTTAAAATCGGGTCCAAAAAACTGGAAAAAAATCCCGATCTGATCCAGCGGGGCATCTTTGTTGAGGACACGGACAAGCCGGAATATTGTGAGGCCTATGACCGCATCATCAAGAGCGCAATGAAAGGAAACGCATAATGGAACGTTCAAGACTTGTTTTTTCAGGCTCAGGAGGACAGGGCGTTATTACAGCGGCCATTATCCTTGCAACGGCTGCTGCAATTTTTGAAGGGAAAAATGCCATTCAGTCCCAGAGTTACGGAGCTGCCGCAAGGGGAGGTGCCACCAGAAGCGATATCCTCATCTCAGATACGGAGATTAATTTCCCCAAAGTGAACCAGCCCAACATACTGGTCAGCCTGACCCAGGAAAGCTATAATAAATTTTCCCCTATTCTTCGGCCGGGCGGTCTGCTGTTGACAGATACAAAATATGTCGCCATTGAAAAAAAGGTGGATGCAAAGCATATCTGCCTGCCCATGTATGAAATGGTCATGGAAAAAATCAAAAAACCCATTGTCTTTAACATCTGCATGCTGGGTGCCCTCATCGGAATTTCCCAGTTGGTGAAACCTGAATCCATTCTCAAGGTTTTGGAAACCACCATTCCCAAAGATTTTATGGATATGAACAAGCGAGCACTGGACCTGGGTATCCAGATGGGGGATGCCCAACGATAAGCATGCCTGATGCTTTTAATCTTAAAAAATGCCTGGGGCGCAATTGGCCGACAGGCATTTTTTTATTGTTTTTTCTTCTTGTTACCAGACCCTGGTTCGGCCATGGGAAACAGATCCTCAATATTGAGTCCCTTTATTTTCTTAAGGCAGCTGTCCAGGGCTTCCTGCTCGGAACTGCCGGCCCCCTGGTGTTCGGGTTTGGCAACAATATTCACCAGATTGGGAACCGCAATATAATCCCCGGCCAGATTTCCCTGAATTCTCTGGTGGACGTCAATATAAATCATCCTGCCTTTTCTGATCAGATTATACCGGGTGATCCGGGTTAAAATGTCATTTATGTGAAGTTCCATGGCCTGTCTCCTTTTTAGTGTACACCTGCCACACTTCCCGCGGGTTATCAAGGCCTTTTTTTTGTGACTCCCGGAATAATCAAGATAAGTGATATCCCCCCTATTCAAACCCATGCCAATGGGGTAGAATGGAACCATTGTACAAAAGCTGCAAACAAAACGAATCGTACAGCGATTTATCCTGCAAAATATTTAAAATAGATATGGAACACTTTCATGGCAGACCTACTCCCCACAGAACTGATTGCCAACTGGCAAACCCTTCATCGGGTTTTTATCCAACCGGAAGATGAAAACAGTAAAAAAATCCTTATCAAATACATGGAAAAAATTCTTTTCGGACTCCATGATTTTCTGAACAAACATGTGGGCGTAACCGAAGAGATCAGCCTTGCCAAGCTCTCAGAGGCCTATATGGAAACCACCATCAACAAAGACCCCCAAAAAAAACTGGCCGATGTCATTGAAGACATCATCCACGATATTGCACCCCGGGCTGTCAATGTTGCATCCCCTTATTTCATCGGCCATATGACCTCGGCGATTCCCTTTTTCATGGTCCACCTCAAGGCCATTACTGCGGCCTTGAACCAGAACGTGATCAAGCTTGAAACCTCAAAGGTGCTCTCCATCCTTGAAAAGCAGGTCATTGCAAAGATGCACAGGATGGTTTACAAACAAACTGACGCATTTTACAAGGCCCATGTCCAGAATACCCAAACAACACTGGGGGTGTTCACCACCGGGGGGACCACAGCCAATATCACTGCATTATGGGTGGCAAGGAACTCCGTGCTTTTTCCCAAAGGCGATTTTAAAAGCATTGAGGAAAACGGTTTTTTCCAGGCATTAAAAACCCATGGCCTTGAACGGATGGTGGTTCTGGTCTCAAAAAGGGGACATTTTTCCCTGAAAAAGGCAGGCGGTCTTCTGGGCCTGGGAAACCAGAATGTGATTGCGGTTGATGTGGACAAAAACCGGCAAATTGACCTTTCCAAACTCAAGGCGCTGATCCAGAAACTCAAGTCCGGCGGAAAAACAAAAATAGTTGCCATTGTGGGGCTTGCCGGCGCTACGGAAACCGGTATCATTGACCCCCTCCCCCAGATGGCCGATATCTGTGCAGAACACCGGATCCATTTCCATGTGGATGCCGCCTGGGGGGGGCCGGTTCTTTTGTCTGAAAAATATGCCCACCTGCTTGAAGGAATTGAAAGGGCCGATTCTGTGACCATTGATTGTCACAAACAATTTTATATGCCCATGACAGCCGGCATGGTCTATTTTAAAGATCCCACAGCCCTTGATAAAATTGCCTATTATGCCAGTTATGTTAACCGGAGAGGCTCCGTTGACCTTGGCATCAAAACCCTTGAAGGTTCCAGGGAAGCAAGCTCTCTTATCCTGGACTCCGCCCTGAAGATCATGGGTTCCAGGGGCTATGCACTGATGATAGAGCACGGCATTGAAACAGCCAAAACATTTGCCGAAAAAATCCGGGCAAGGCCCTGTTTTCAATTGGTGACCGAACCTGTTTTAAACATTGTTACCTATCGAATGGTACCCGAAGCCATTCAAAAAAAGCTGGCATCCGGTGATCAGACACAACACCTGAATGACCGTTTGGACACACTCAACAAAAATATCCAGCGGATTCAACGGGAGGCCGGCAATAGTTTTGTCTCCCGGACCCAGCTGAAAGCCTTTCCGTCAGACAATCACGACAGCGTTGTTCTCAGATCCGTGATCATGAACCCCATGACCACACCAAAAATTCTGGATGAAATCCTGGATGAACAGGAGGACATCGTCAAAAACATGGGAGAGCGCATTTTCCCTTGACATGGGCCTGATATCTGATATATCACACATCAGATATCTGAAATGCTCACCCTAGCCGCCTTTTAAATTCCGGTGATCGCACCTCCCAGGACAAAGGCGGTGGGAAAAATTTAATTTTGGAGGTAGTATCCAATGAAAATGACCACAGAAGAGGCCTTTGTAAAAGTTCTCCAGATGCATGGAATCGAACATGCCTTTGGTATTATCGGTTCGGCCATGATGCCGATTTCCGACCTGTTTCCCAAAGCCGGCATCTCGTTTTGGGATTGCGGACATGAATGCAATGCGGGCATGATGGCCGACGGGTTCACCCGTGCTTCGGGCAAGATGTCCATGATGGTGGCCCAGAACGGCCCCGGTATCACCAACTTTGTAACCCCTGTAAAGACCGCTTTCTGGAACCATACCCCCCTGCTGCTGGTAACCCCCCAGGCAGCCAATAAGACCATGGGCCAGGGCGGTTTCCAGGAAGTCCCCCAGATGGCCGTATTCCGGGACATGGTGGCCTATCAGGAAGAAGTGCGCCATCCTTCCCGCATGGCTGAAGTTCTCAACCGGGTCATCATGCAGGCAAAACGCGCCTCCGCTCCGGCCCAGATCAATGTACCCCGGGACTTCTGGACCCAGGTGATCGACATTGAACTGCCGGCCATTGTGGAACTCGAACTTCCTGCCGGCGGGCAGGAAGCCATTGCCCGGGCAGCCGCTCTTTTGTCCAGTGCCAAATTTCCGGTCATCCTCAACGGCGGCGGTGTTGTTATCGGGGGTGCCATCAAAGATGCAATGGCTTTGGCCGAGCGTCTGGATGCGCCGGTTTGCTGCGGTTACCAGCACAATGACGCCTTCCCGGGAAGTCATCCGCTCCATGCCGGGACCCTGGGGTACAATGGGTCAAAAGCAGCCATGGAACTGATTGCCAAGGC